>JAGDDB010000118.1 GCA_017958265.1 Oscillospiraceae bacterium
ACGAGAGTGCTCATATCGTACCTCCGAAAATATATTTTATGCGCCCATTATATACTATCTTTCGGCCCGGAGTAAAGAGGAGACGGAAAAAATGTCGGATTTGGATTTTCTTTTTGAAGAACTCGAAAGCGCGGATAAGGTCCTCGTGGGAGCGGGAGCTGGACTGTCCGCGGCGGCCGGTCTGAGTTATTTCGACACAGCCGTGTTTGACAAGTACTACCCGGATGTGCGCAGACTGGGATATCGCTGTCAATACGAGCTGGTAGGCATACGCGACGACGAATGGAGCGTGGGCCGCAAGTGGGCATGGTGGGCGACGCATGTAAATTACGTAAGATACATATTCCCCGCGGCCGAGCTGTATTCAAAGCTTTTGGGCCTGCTTGAGGGGAAGGATTATTTCGTGGTCACATCCAACGCGGACAGGCAGTTTATGAGAAGCGGAATAGACGAAAACAGACTGTTCGAATTTCAGGGCAATTACGACAATATGGGCTGCGCGGAGCGATGCACGCCTCATACCTGGTATAACAAGCCCTATCTTGACAGGATACTTGAAAAGCTCGATCACGAAAAGTTCGAGTGTCCGGACGAGGCGCTGCCGCGCTGCCCATACTGCGGCGGCCTCGCGGAAATGTGCTTCAGAGGAGAGGATTATAAGGAAAGACGCGAAAAATACGTGGATTTTGTGCAAAGCTGCGAGGACAAGCGGCTGTGCATCATGGAATTGGGCGTGGGCTTCAATACCCCGGGCGTGATACGCTGGCCCTTCGAGCGCATAACGTATCAGCTGCCGAAATCGCACCTTTTCAGGATAAACTCCGGCTATAAAGAGCTGAGGAACGACAGGGGAGACAATGATATCCCCCCGGAGATATCGGACAGAGCGACCTTTATAGGCATGGACGCCGCAGAGGTGACGGAGCGGCTGTGCGAGATGAAAAAACGAGCGCAAACAACAACATATGGTGGATGATCTCCTGTTTCTTGCTTTTTGAAACGAAATACGGTATAATGACCGAAAGATGGTAATTATGCCGTATTTTTTTCGCCGTCGGCACCGCGTCGGCGGAAATCAGACCCCGTGCCGCGCCGGATACGGCGCGCGGCAGGGATTATTCGGAGGAACGGATGGCTGCAAAAAAAGCTCAGGAATACGGAAACGAAAGCATATCACAGCTTAAGGGCGCCGACAGAGTTCGAAAGCGCCCCGGGGTGATCTTCGGCTCGGACGGGCTGGAGGGCTGCGAGCATGCCGTTTTTGAGATATTGTCAAACTCGATAGACGAGGCGAGAGAGGGCTACGGCGATACCATAATACAGACGCGGTATGAGGACGGCTCCATCGAGGTGGAGGATTTCGGCCGCGGCTGTCCCGTGTATTACAACCCGGTGGAACAGCGCTATAACTGGGAGCTGGTATTCTGCGAGCTGTACGCCGGAGGCAAGTACGACAACGACGAAGGCGAAAACTACGAGTATTCCCTCGGCCTGAACGGACTGGGCTCCTGCGCGACGCAGTATTCGTCGGAGTACATGGACGTTACCGTATGGAGAGACGGGAAAAAATACTCTCTGCACTTTGAAAAGGGAGAGAACATAGGCGGGCTCCAATGGGAGGAATATCCCAAAAAACGCACCGGCTCGCTTATAAAGTGGAGGCCGGATATAGAGGTGTTTACCGATATCGACATACCGGCGGAGTATTTCGAGGACGTAATAAAAAGGCAGGCCGTGGTAAACAGCGGCGTGACCTTCAAATTCAGAAACCAAAAGGACGGAAAATTCGAGACAAAGGAATATTTATACCAAAACGGAATAGTGGACTATGTCACCGAGCTTGCCGGGGACGATTCGCTGACCCTGCCGACATTTTTCGAGGCGGAGCGGCGCGGACGCGACAGGGACGATATGCCGGAATACAAGGTCAAGCTGTCCGCCGCACTGTGTTTTTCCAATCGCGTGAACGTAATAGAATACTACCACAACTCTTCCTGGCTGGAATACGGCGGAGCTCCGGAAAAAGCCGTAAGGAGCGCGTTTACCGCCGCGCTTGACGCGTATATACGCAAGCAGGGGAAATATCAGAAAAACGAATCCAAGATCAGCTTCAGCGATATTCAAGACTGCCTCGTCCTTGTAACCAACTGTTTTTCAACGCGCACTTCCTATGAAAACCAGACCAAAAAGGCCATAACGAACAGATTTATCCAGGAGGCCATGACGGAGTTTTTCAAATCGCGCCTCGAGGTCTATTTCATAGAAAACCGCAACGACGCCGACAGGATCATGGAGCAGGTGCTCATAAACAAGCGCAGCCGTGAAACGGCGGAAAAGGCAAGGCTCAATCTCAAGAAAAAACTCACCGGCAGTACGGATATTACCAGCAGGATACAGAAATTCGTCGACTGCCGCACCCGCGACGTAAGCAAGCGGGAAATATACATCGTCGAGGGCGATTCGGCCCTCGGCTCCTGCAAGCTCAGCAGAGACGCGGAATTTCAGGGCATCATGCCGGTGCGGGGCAAGATACTCAACTGCCTCAAAGCGGATTACGACAAGATATTCAAAAGCGAGATCATCACCGATCTGCTCAAGGTGCTTGGCTGCGGCGTGGAGGTCCAAAGCAAGTTCAATAAGGATCTCAACAGCTTCGATCTGAACAATCTGCGATGGAACAAAGTTATAATATGCACCGACGCGGATGTGGACGGATATCAGATACGCACGCTGATACTGACCATGCTTTACCGCCTTACGCCGACGCTGATAGAGCAGGGTTATGTTTTCATAGCCGAGTCGCCGCTGTATGAGATAGAGAGCAGGGGCAAGACCTGGTTTGCCTATACGGAAAAGGAAAAAAGCGACATACTCCGAGAGCTCGGAGACGCAAAACGCACCATAAACCGCAGCAAGGGCCTCGGAGAAAACGATCCGGAAATGATGTGGATGACCACGATGAACCCGGAGACGAGACGCCTTATCAAGGTGACGCCCACCTCCGCTGCCGCCACGGCGGATACCTTCGATCTGCTTCTCGGCGACAATTTGAGCGGAAGAAAAAATTATATTTCCGAAAACGGCTGGCGATACATCGATATGGTAGACCTGTCGTGAAAAGTATGAAGGAAGTCGAAATATGGCAAGGAAAAAGAAAACCGAAGAGGCAAGCGAGAAAAAACCTCAGGTAAATAACGTCATGGGCCTGCACGCGGAAGTGCAGGAGCAGCTCATTACCGACACCCTCGAGACGAACTACATGCCCTATGCCATGAGCGTTATCGTATCCAGGGCGATACCGGAGATAGACGGCTTCAAGCCGTCTCACCGCAAGCTGCTCTACACCATGTATAAGATGGGCCTTCTCAACGGCGATCTGACAAAGTCGGCAAATATAGTGGGACAGACCATGCGCCTCAACCCGCACGGAGACGCGGCGATATACGAGACCATGGTAAGACTGTCAAAGGGCAATGAATCGCTGCTGCTGCCGTTTGTGGAGTCCAAGGGCAGCTTCGGCAAGGTATATTCGAGAGATATGGCCTACGCCGCGTCGCGCTATACCAAGGCGAAGCTGGCGCCGGTGTGCGCGGAAATATTCAGGGATATCGACCGGGATACGGTGGATTTTACCGATAACTATGACGGCAGCACCAAGGAGCCCATGCTCCTGCCGACCGCCTTTCCCAACGTGCTCGTATCGGCGAACCAGGGCATTGCCGTGGGCATGGCGAGCATGATATGCGGCTTTAACCTCGAGGAGGTTTGCCGCACGGAGATAGAGTATATCAAAAATCCGGACTGCGATCTGTTCGAGACTCTCAAGGCCCCCGATTTTCCGACGGGCGGCGAGCTGATATTCAATCGCGAGGTCATGGAAAACATCTACAATACCGGCCGCGGCAGCTTCAAGACCAGAGCTGCGTGGAAATATGTCAAGGAAGAGAATATCATAGAGATAAACGAGATACCCTACACCGCCACGGTGGAGGCGATCATCGACAAGGTGGCGGAGCTCGTCAAGCAGGGCAAGATCAAGGAGATATCCGACATGCGCGACGAGACCGATCTCAACGGTCTCAAGCTGACCATCGACCTCAAACGCGGCGCGGAGCCGGAGAAGCTCATGCAGAAGCTCTTCCGCATGACCACCCT
>JAGDDB010000119.1 GCA_017958265.1 Oscillospiraceae bacterium
GAGAAGCCGGAATATACAGCGCAAAGACAAGCGCCAGCGCCGTAACTGCGGCCGTGATCTTCTTAAGCATTGTTATCAAACTCCGTTTTTGTTTGTATGATCAGCCGTTGGCAAGGGCCCTTTCAAGCCATACGAAACCTACGTCAAGAGCCGTGTATATGCCGTCCTTCTCCGACTTCTTGACTACCCTGTCGCGCGAGCGCACGTCGGGATCGGTAAGCTGGAGCTGGACGGATACCTTTGCCGCCACGTTCAGATCCTGCACGGGTTTGCTGTCGAGTATCTGAAGCATGACGATATATTTGTCGGACATGTTTCCGAAATAGATCAGATTGTCCTTTCTCCTGAGGGGATAGCCCTTGTATTCAAGGGGGGTGTTTGAAGCGGCCATTTCATACCTCCGATTTGTAACCAATTGTAACATTTTGTCGCCGAAAAGTCAATACATTAATTAACTGCGGCTCCGGTTAAAGAGCCGCAGTTTCAGGAATTAGAGGATCATTTTTCCAGATAGCTTTTTACGAGCTCCTGAAGAAGCTCATCGCGGTCAAGGCGGCATATGAGAGTACGCGCGTTTTTGTAGTTGGTTATATATGTGGGATCCTCGCTGAGGATATAACCCACAAGCTGGTTGACGGGATTATAGCCCTTGACCAGCAGTGCGTCATATACCGCGCGCAGGATCTCGCGGGTCTCCTGACGATTGTCTACGATACCGAATTTGCGGGTGAATTCATCCATTGTCGATCCAACCTTTACGCTGCAATTAAAAACGTGGCGCTCTCTTACGCATATATAATAACATCATTTTTCCGCGCTGTAAAGAGAATTATTCAGTCCGCGCGCGGCGCGGGGCGTCAGCGTATTTTGGCTCCGAGTTCCCGATCGAGAGCGGCGAGTATGTCGTTCATCTCCGGCTCTATATCGCCGTCGGCAAGGCTCCTGTCGTCGGAGCGGAAGCTGAGGGAGAAAGCCACGCTCTTTTTGCCGGGAGGTATGGGAGCGCCGGTGTATACGTCGAAAAATTTCACGTCCCTGAGCAGCG
Organism: Oscillospiraceae bacterium; assembly: GCA_017958265.1. Lineage (GTDB taxonomy): Bacteria > Bacillota > Clostridia > Oscillospirales > Oscillospiraceae > UBA1246. Next base: position 1,046 of record JAGDDB010000119.1, read on the forward strand.
GGCCGGCTCCGCCGCATATGCACTGCTCCAGTCTGCCCACGGTTATATCGGCGGAGCAGACCACCGCAAGGTCGCGCAGAACGGCGGGGAAGCGGGGCAGGGGAACATATGAGGGCTCGTCTCCGCGGCAGGCAAAGAGCGCGTCAAAATCCAGCTCGGCGGCGTATACACGTTCGCTTATGCCGTAATTTTTCGCAACGGTGGGATGTATTTCGCCGAAAACGCCGAGCAGCGTGCCGCCGAGGCGCACCGCGGCGCAGCGGCCCGGATGAAACGCGAAATGCCCGCTTTCCGCCTCAAAGACGGCGCCGCGGATGCGGAAATATTTGAGGATCGCCTCGACATTTCCCTTGAGGGAGTAGAAATCCATGCCGCCGCCGTACGCGCCCATGGCGAGAGTGTTGCGTTCGATGGCCAGCTCGTTGTCGCCCGGGAGATAGATCTTTCCGAGGTCGAAGAGGCGGACGTTCTGACTGCGGTAACTGTAATTGCGGGCTAAGCACTGCATTACCGAGGGCAGCATGATCGTGCGCATGACGGAGCTGTCCTCGCCGAGGGGGTTTTGGATGGTGAAGGAACGGCGCAGAGCATGATCGGCGGGCATGGCGCACAGATCATAATCGGACTGCCCCATAAAGGAATAGGTCAGTATTTCACTGTAGCCCATATCGCGGCACAGCGCGCGAACGGAGCGCTCGGCCTGCTGCGCGGCGGTAAGACCGCCCTCGGCGGCGCTGCCGCTGAATACGCTGGGCTCGATGGTGTCGTATCCGTAAAACCTCGCCACTTCCTCTGCCACATCGCTGTAATGGACCACGTCGCCCCTCCATGAGGGGACGGTCATCATATCGCCCTCAAACGTGAAGCCGAGGTCTTTCATCACCTTTATCATGAAATGCTTGTCGATATCGGTGCCGAGCAGGCGGTTTATCTTGTCGGGCTCCAGAAGCAGTTTGACGGGGGCGCTGTCGGACGCGATCACGTCGATCAGCCCGTCCACGACCTCGCCCGCGCCCAGCAGCTCCACCAGCTGACACGCGCGCTGTACGGCGGGGATGGTGCCGAGGGGATCGAGGCCCTTTTCAAAGCGCGAGGAGGACTCGGTGCGCATGCCGAGGGCAATGGCGGTCTTGCGTATGCTCGTGCCGTTGAAGTTGGCCGATTCGAAGACCACGGTGGAGGTATCGTCGTTTATCTCGCTGTTCGCTCCGCCCATTACGCCGGCAAGAGCAATGGGCTTTTCGGCGTCGGCTATCACCAGCATGCCGCTGCGCAGCTCGTGCAGGCTGCCGTCCAGGGTCGCCACCTGCTCGCCTTCGTCCGCCGTGCGCACGACTATGCGTCCGCCGCTGATGCAGCGGTAGTCAAAGGAATGCATGGGCTGGCCGTATTCGAGCATGACGTAGTTCGTGATATCCACTATATTGTTTATGGGCCTTACTCCGCAGGCACGCAGTCTGCGCCGCAGCCATTCGGGAGAGGGGGCTATTTTCACGTTTTTGACCACGCGGGCGGTATAGCGCGGGCACAGCTCGGCCGCGAGGATATCCACGTCGAGGTAATCCGATACGTTTCCGCCGCTGCCCTTTACCTCGGGCTCGGGCAGGGACAGGGGAGTGCCGAAAGTGACGGCGCTTTCCCGCGCCAGACCGCGCATGCTCAGGCAGTCGGGACGATTGTTGGTTATCTCGAAATCCACGACCGTGTCGTCAAAGCCGACGACCGTGCGGATATCCTGCCCCACGCTGCACGGCTCCTTGATAATGAAAATGCCGTCGGCAACGGCGTAAGGATAGTCGTTGACCGTCAGCCCGAGCTCGCCGAGAGAGCAGAGCATGCCCTCGCTGGGAAGCCCGCGCAGAGTGCCCTTTTCTATCTTTACACCGCCCGGAAGAGTGGAATTGTCAAGAGCGGCGGGGACCAGGTCGCCCTCGGAGACGTTCTGCGCGCCGGTGATTATCTGCAGGGGGGCGTCCCCGCCCACGTCCACTTTGCATACCCAGAGATGATCGCTGTCGGGATGCCGCTCCATATGCGTTACGCGGCCCACGACCACATTGCTTATTTCTTCGCCGAGGACCTCGCAGCCCTCCACCTTGGAGCCGGATATGGTCATACGGTCGCAGTATTCTTTATCGGAAACCTTTATTTCGGTGAACTCGTTGAGCCAATTTCTCGAAAGCTTCATTTCGGCACCCCCTTAATTGAACTGCGACAGGAAGCGTATGTCGTTTTCAAACAGCAAACGCAGGTCGCTGATATTGAAGCGGCGCATGGCGAGGCGCTCAAGTCCCACGCCGAAGGCAAAGCCGCTGTATTCGTCCGGATCGATGCCGCAGCCGGACAAGACGCGCGGATGCACCATGCCGGCGCCGAGCACTTCTATCCAGCCTTCGCCCTTGCATACGCGGCAGCCCTCTCCGTGGCATTCAAAGCACTGCACGTCCACTTCGCAGGAGGGCTCGGTAAAGGGAAAGTGATGCGGACGGAAGCGGGTCTTTGCGCCGTCGCCGTAAAGGCGCCGTACCAGCGTATTGAGCGTGCCCTTGAGATCGCCCATCGTTATGCCCCTGTCCACTACCAGACCTTCCATCTGATGAAACATCGGGGAATGAGTCGCGTCGACCTCGTCCTTGCGGTAAACGCGGCCGGGTGAGATTATGCGTATCGGCGGCCGGGTGCTCTCCATGACGTGGAGCTGGACGGGGCTTGTCTGAGTGCGCAGCAGCACGCGGTCGTCATCCGTGAAATAGAAAGTGTCCTGCCTGTCACGGGCGGGGTGCCCTTCCTCGGTATTGAGGCGGGTGAAATTGTATTCGGCAAGCTCTATCTCCGGACCTTCCGCCACGCTGAAGCCCATGCCCGTGAAAATATCGACGCATTCATCCCATACTATCCGCAGCGGATGTCTTGCGCCCGCGGCGAATTCCTTGCCGGGTATGGTCACGTCCAGAGCCTCGTCGCGGAGACGGCGCTCAAGCAGGGCGGTCTGAAGAGCGGCGCTCTTCTCGGCCAGAGTATCTTCGATCCGCGCGCGGATCTCGTTGGCGAGTTGGCCGATCACGGGACGTTCCTCGCTGCTGAGAGTGCCGAGCTGCTTGAGCACGGCGGACAGCTCGCCCTTCTTGCCCAGATATTTTACCCGAAGACTTTCAAGCGCCTCGGGGTTTGCGGCGGCTGCGATCGCGTCTATCGACTGTCTTGCGATCTCTTCAAGCTTGTTTTTCATCATTACCTCCGGAAAATCATATACAGATACAGGCGAAAAAGGACGAACCTCTGCCGCCCATATTATTGGATATAATTAA
>JAGDDB010000120.1 GCA_017958265.1 Oscillospiraceae bacterium
GCAGACATGGCGAAGTGGTGCTATGCCTCATACACAAAACAGGAAAAGTAGTCAGACAAATCGAGATCTACATAGGAGATAATCATGAAAGATGGATTTATAACGCCGCCCAATCATGTGAACTTTGAAGCAAAGAAACTATTTGGAAATGTGGGGCAGATTATTGACGGATCCATAGCCTATATAAATCTGAAGGGCGGAGGTCCCGCTGAAAAGCACACGCATGAACATAATCATCTGTTTATCATCGTCAAAGGGGAAGCAAAAGTACTCCTTGGCGAGGAGGAAGTGATTATTCCGGAAAATGAAGCTTATTTGGTTGAGGGGAAAATCCCGCATTCAGTATGGAGCAATCGGGATGAAGAAACGATCATGATAGGCATTTCGGTCCTGTAAATCCCCGTTTATCGAGCAGATTTAGAATTGGACCTGTTCTTTCTTTTTGCCCGTGGTTTGAAAGCGTTTATGCATATTCACCATGGTTTCGTCTGCTTGCCAACACGAATAGTAATTGGGAGATCGGGCAGTCCCGATCACCCCTTGTGTCGATGAGATGGGCGTTCAACATTTTCAGCAAGTATTGCAAACGCGCTATACTTTTGAAGCGCAGCGACAAATCGGAGTTTGGAAAAGATCGGGAAAGAAATTGAGGCAAGACTATGATCATACTGATCGCGGGGGCATCTCACACGGGTAAAACGCTTCTGGCACAAAAGATGCTTGAAAAATACAACTATCCCTATCTGTCGATAGATCATCTGAAAATGGGTCTTATTCGCAGCGGTAATACGAGATTGACGCCGGAGGACGACGAGGCTCTTACGGAGTACCTTTGGCCGATCGTACGTGAGATCGTAAAGACTGCGATCGAGAACCGGCAAAACCTCATTGTTGAGGGCTGTTATATTCCGTTTGACTGGCGGAGTGATTTTGACGAGCGGTATTTACCGTCTGTTCGATTTATCTGCCTCGCCATGAGCGAAGAATATATAGAGGATCATTTCGGCGAGATCGTCGGACATGAATCGGAAATAGAATTCAGATCGGCAGATCCGGATCGTACTTCGGACAGCTTGAAAGCGGACAACAGAAGCGTCATCGACGGTTTTCGGCACGCCGGGGAACAGATCGTGCTGATCGATCATGACTACGAACAGACGATAAAGGAGCTAATATAAGTTTATCGGGCAGTCAAGCCTTCGCCGGTATAAGTTCGGGCATAACGCGGCCGCGGGGACCGTATCATCGGATACGGTCCCCGCGGATCGTTATTTGAACTTGATCAGGTTTTTGCGCTGCCGCAGTCCCGGCATAGGCCGCTATGGACGCAGACCGGGCCTCCGCATTTTTCGCAGGACCATTTTTCACGCTCCCGCAGCAGAAAAGCCTCCATGCCGAGCTCGCGGATATCCCGAAGGTTTTGCATGGGAGATTCCTTCAAAGGATACGCGGTGGTATAGCGCGTTTCTCTCTCCTTCATATCCTCGCAGGGATAGTCCGGGCATTCGTCACAGAAACGGTAAGCGTTCTTCACGCGTTTTTCGCAGGGAACGATCCTGCACCAGCTCGCGCAGAAATCGGGCTTGGTATCGCTGTCCGACATGCAGCCGAGACAGGGCTTATCCTTGGCGTGGGCGAACATGCACAGGCTGCAGTCCAGCCCGCAGGGTGCGATCATTTCTTCGGTGAACATCACATGCACATCCCGGTCTACGGAGCTTATTCTTCCGCGTTTTCGTCGGGAGCCGCGTCGGGAGCGGGGGGCTCGTCGGCGGAGAGCTTGGCGCCGCAGTTGGGGCAGAAAGCCGAGCCCGGAGTCACGCGGGCGCCGCAGCCGGGGCAGGAAACGCCCAAAGAGGCTCCGCAGGAGGAGCAAAATCTTCCGCCCTGATCATTGACGCTCCCGCACTTGGGGCATACGACGCCGGCAGGAGCGTCCGCCTGCGCCTGCTCGGTGAACTCGGGCTGCAGGCCGTGGATCTCCGCGTAAAACGCGGCCTTGATCAGCCCGCAGAACAGAGGCAGAAAAGCGATGAGCAGGATGACGGAGATGAAAAGCACGAAACGGAACACGAAGCCGATTATCGGCAGCGCGCCGAGCAGAACGAGGATGAGCACTACGACAAATACGGCTATACCTACGAGGACATCCGCGCCGAACATTGCGTTTTTGTGTCCGTTTGTTTCGGCCATCGATACCTTAAGAGCGTCGGTGGCGGAGATCTCGGGACAAGTGATGAGTATGTACGGCGTGAAGCGGTAAGCGTATGTTTTGGATATCGCGAAGAAAATGCCGACCACGGGAATGAGACCCCATATGAATATCCACAGGCTCATCCATGCCATTCCGCCGCACACATGCAGGAAATTGCTTTTGAAGCCCATGAAAAGCTGCATCGGTTCGGGCTGCTTTCCCAGGTAGCCCGCGAGGAACACCATGGTCATTCCGGCTTCGAGCACGAGAGTGATGGGAATGGTGATCAGCGGGATCATTCCGAGAGCGGACACGAGTACCGTAAGCAGTGTATACAGCAGGGATACTCCCCAAAGCCGCAGAGGCTTTCTCATTAAAATACCGAAGGCTTTGCCGTATACGGTCCTTATCATTGATTGCGACCTCCCTTTTTGTTTTTCTCGTATATTATGCGAAGTCCGTCCAAAAGCAGATTATCGTCGCATATTATCTCTCTTTTGCAGTGCTTGACTATTTTTGAGGCGAGCCCGCCCGTGGCGACCACGGTGGCATGGCAGCCGAGCTCCTGCTCCGCGCGTTCGATCAGCCCGTCCAGCATGGCGGCGTTGCCGTATATCAGGCCGCTCTGCATGCTGTCGACGGAATTCGTCCCGATAACGCTGCGCGGCTCGTCGAAGGAGATGCGCGGCAGCTGGGCGGTGCGGGCGGTGAGCGCGTCAAATGACACCATCACGCCGGGATATATTATCACCCCGCGGAAGATGCCGGCGGCGTCGATCACGGAAATGGTCGTCGCCGTGCCGAGGTCGAGGATGATCAGCGGACAGGGATATTTTGCCATGGCTGCCACTGCGCCGACGACAAGGTCGCTTCCCAGTTCGGCCGGATCTCCGACGCCGATGTTCAGTCCCGTTTTTATCCCGGGGCCGACTACGAGCGGAGCCTTGCCGGCAAGCTGGATCATCACCCGGCTTATAATGTTTATCAGCGGAGGTACGACCGACGATACTATCGAGCCGTCGATATCGGCCAGACCTATGCCGTTCAGCTCAAGTATATTCTTGATAAGAACGGCGTATTCCGCCTCGGTTTTATCAAGGCTTGTCGAAATGCGGGTGAGAAAAGATATCTCGCCGTTTCCGTCAAAGCCTCCGAGGACGATATTGGTGTTTCCTATGTCAATGGCTAAGATCATCGGGATATCTCCTTTCCGGAATGACCGTTACTCTTTCTGCTTGCTTCCTATGCGGATCAGCCGGACGATAACGGGGCTGAGGATAATATTGAAAAGAAGCTCGAAAAGGAAGTTGCCGCCTACGAGACCCAGGATCATGTATTTTCCGACGCTTTCAAAGCCCATGCTCAGGCCCCATTCTCTGATGGTGGGCAGGAAGAACAGCAGGCAGCCCAGCAGGAAAATACCCGTGTTTACAACGGGAGCAACGATGGCCGATACGATGACGCCGAGCTCAACGCCCCATTTTTCCTTGCTCCTGACCTTGAGGACGATCTGCGCGTCCACACGGCGCAGAGCCTTATATACCGCTCCGGCGCAGAGACCGGACAGAATGCCCTTGAGCAGCACTACCAGGATCGTGCCGGCAGGGCTGATGACCAGGAAGGCCGCAGCGTCGCCGCTGAGCAGAACGACCATGCCGAACACAAAGCCGAGCCAGGCCCCCGCGATCACTCCGTAGAGAGCCGCGCCAACAACGATGGGTATCAGTACCAGCGAGATCGAGAAGGGGCCGAAACGGATGAAGGCTCCGAGAAACTGGAGAAGGATGACTATGACGGTCATCATTGCCAGCCCCGTGATCCTTCGGATGCTGAAACGCTTGTTTTCCATAATTGAATTCCTCCTTGCTGTCGCCCCGCTCCGAGGCGGGTGCGGCGCTTATAAAATTACATAGTACATTATAAACAATTGAGCGTCCGATGTAAAGTATATTGTGTCCCGATCGCGATGCGCGCGTTTTTTTTCGCCGCAAACGCATGAAACCGTTGAATATCGGTGCATGTTTGTAGTATAATTATTCGACAATGGCATCCTATACTCTTAAACGGGAAAACCAACGGTCCCGCGCAGTAAAATGCGCGGCCGCGGGCAGCCGCAGATGCCGGTCTGCAAATAAAGGAAGGAGGGGAAAATTCAGCGGCTCTGCGGAGGCAGAATAAAAGCTGAAAGCTCGAAAAAAGGAGGAAAAGATGAAAAGAAAGAGGATTTCGGTGGCGGTCGGCGTCGTGCTGGCGCTGGCCATTATAGCCGGGATCGCGATACCGCTGGCGAGCGCAGCCAACGTATCGGTAACGTTTCTCAACCCGCTGGGGAAGCTTGAGCCGCTTAAAAACCAGCCTTTGGCAGAGAGACTTGCCGATCTCGAGGGCAAAGAAATAGCCCTTGCGTATTACGCCAAGGACCAGAACCCACACGCGGTGAGGGCGATAGGCGAAATGCTGGAGGAAGAGTTCGGCATAAGCGCCAAGCTGTACGACATAGGCAGTTCCGTCGGTGCAAAGCCGCAGGACTGGTATGACGATATGGCAAAGAGCGACGCCGTGGTGTTGGGCGTGGCGGACTGTACGCTCAGCTCATGGTGGGCGGCGTATCACGCCAAGATGATAGAGGCGCGGGGGACCCCCGTTGCAGTGCTGACGCACTCCGCCTTTGAAAAAGCCCTTGACGCGGGTGCGATGGACAACGGTTTTACCGGCGTTCGCCGCGCGATACTCGACCCCGGTTTCTACAGCGCGGGATATGTGATGATGAGCGCTTCTTCCAATACCGATTACCTGCGCGACACGGCGTTTACGGCAACTACCGATACCGTACCCGTCAGCGTATACGATCAGGTAAAGGCCGCTCTCACCTCTCCGCTGACCGATGAGGAGAAAAACCCGCCCGAGATCACGCTGCGCATGCTCACCGGATGGGAAGGCAAGGATTACGATCCCTCTGCCGAGACCTTTACCGTTACGAGCACCAGCGAGGCAAAGGCGGCAGTGGAATTCAACGACCTGGCCATGGAATTGGGCTTCGGCGACGGTCTGCCGCTGATCGTTCCGCGGCAGGAACTTGTCGACAAGATGCTCGAGGCCACGGTGCGCGACCGCGGAGAGATGATAGGCAGGATAATGCCGAGAGGCGGAGACATCACCGTTGAAAAGGTGGCGATCAACGCCGTCATGGCAGGCGCGAGACCCGAATATTTCCCCGTGATACTTGCGGCGATGGAGGCGTATGCCGGCTGCTGGGAGGATGGGGACCTGCTTTATCATTCGCTCACATCCAGCGATAATTACAC
>JAGDDB010000121.1 GCA_017958265.1 Oscillospiraceae bacterium
GTCGATATAAATTTAGCACAATTGCATAAAAAAAGCAACGGCACAATTCATTTTATTCTTAAAATTTTCGCAATTTTTTCGCCCTTAGGCACAAGTTCGAGCTCTTCCCTTCTTATAGCCTTCATGAAAATCACCGCAAGCAGGTAGATGATCACCCCTGCGGCCACGGCGGCGACAAGGGCCAGCTTCATTCCCATGCCTCCGCCCACATACACTCCGGCCCTTATCAGAAGCATGCAGGCGAGTTTGTACGTTCCCCACGCGCCCGCGCCCATCACGGCAGAGGCCGCCAGCGGCTTTGCGAACAGGCGCGTCAGCGCCGGAGGCTGCGGAGCCTTTTTCTTTATAAAGATGAGATTGAGTACGCTTATAAGGCCGTAGCACGCTATGCAGCCGTAAGCCGCGCCCCTTATGCCGAAATTCGGATCACCCAACAGGACGTAGTTCACCGCCACCTTGCCGATACCTCCGGCGACTATGCTCACCAGCGGCAAATTCTGATGCCCGTAGGCCTGCAGCACCGCGTTCGTCGTCATGGTAAGGCATACGAAAAACGCCGCTATGCTCAGTATGCTCAACAGCGCGCGTCCCTCCGCGTGGCTGTTGGGGTATATCACGTTCATCACCGGGAAGGCGAGCACGCCCATGCCTACTGCCGCGGGCATCGCGATAAGGCCGGTAAGCTTTATCGAAGCTCCGGCTATATCCGACGCGTCGCGGTACTTGCGGCTGACGGCGAAAGACGTGATGGCGGGGATCGCGCTGGTGGTCAGCGGTATCATGAAGGCCGACGGCAGATTATACAGCGTCTGAGTATTGAAATAAACGCCGTAGAGGGTCTTGGCCTCGTCATAGCCGAAGCCGGCGGCATTCTGAAGGCGCGTGAGTATCATGCGCGTATCGATGATCGCGACTATATTCAGCACGCAGGCGCCTATGGTTATGGGCACTCCGATCGCGATAAGCTTTTTCAGCGTCCTGCCGGGAGACTCGGGCGTATCGTTCGCCATGGCGCCGATATTCATGCGTTTGTCCATGCGCCGCTTGTACGCGGCGATATACGCCAGCGCAAGTACGGTGCCGGCGGTAACGCCGAAAATGCCGCCCGCCGAGCCTACGGCGGTCTCCCTGCCGCTGCGCATCAGCCACCATGCAGCCGTCAGACCGAAAAGGAGCTTGCAGGCCGTCTCTATTATCTGCGAAACGGACGTGGGCACCATGTTGCTCATGCCCTTGGTATAGCCGCGGTAAGCCGACATCAGGCAAACGCATACCACCGCCGGAGCCAGCACGGCTATGCTCAGCGCCGACTCCGCCCGCTGATCGCCCATGAACACCGCAAGCTGCCTCGGCAGAAGCAGCATTATCAGCGTGCTGACAAAGCCGAGCACGAAAAACGCCGTTCCGGCTACCTGAAAGGTGCGCTTGACCTGGGCGTATTTTTCCAGAGTGTACGCCTCGGACACCATTCTCGACAGGGCCACGGGCAGGCCCGCGGTCGACAGCGTAAGCAGCAGCGAATAGATATTGTAGGCCACGCCGAAATTCGCCATGCCCTTATCCCCGAGGATATTGCCCAGGGGGATCTTGTACATCGCGCCCATTATCTTTATCAGCGCCACGCTGACCGTGAGTATGGCAGCGCCCTTGATAAAGCTTTGCTTGCTTTGCTTCTTATCTTCCGCCAAGATTATCTCCTTGTCATGACGGCCCGCCGTACCCGGTCAGGCGGAACCGATCCGAAAATGCTGCTTAATTCTATTCAGCCGATATGAGATAATAGTACACGGGCTGACCGCCGTCCACCAGGGTTATCTCGGCCTCCGGCAGAGCCTCGCCGAGGTTTTCGGCAAAGACGTCTGCCTGCTCGCGGCTGACGTCCGTACCGTAGAATATGCTTATCAGCTCCGAGCCCGCTTCTTCTATCGCGGATGTTATATGCTCCGTTACGGTGCCGAGGTCGCTGTCCGCGCAGAGAAGCCTGCCGTCCTGCAGGGCGAGATAATCGCCCGCCTTGATCTCGACGGAGTCGAAGAACGAGTCCCTTGCCGCATAGGTGACGGATATCGACGTCACGCCGCCGGCGGCCTCGGTCATCGCCTCGCGGTTGGCGTCCGCGTCCGCTCCGGGGTCCAGCGCCAATATGGCCGCAACGCCCTGCTGCACCGACGCGGTCGGGACGACTATGACGGTCTTGTCGCACATGCCCACGCACTGCTGCGCGGCCATGATGATGTTTTTATTGTTGGGCAGGACGAAAACGGTGGAAGCCGGAGTGAGCATTATCTGCCTGAGTATATCGTCGGTGGAGGGGTTCATGGTCTGACCGCCGGAAACCACACCGTCGGCCCCCAGCTCGGAGAACATGGCGGCAAGGCCGTCTCCCGCGCATACGGAAACAACGCCGTATTCCTTCTCCGGCTCCGCCGACACGGGCGCGGAAGCGGCGCTTTCCTCCTCGGTCAGCTCCACCAGCTTGCTGCTATGCTGCTCGCGCATGTTTTCTATCTTCGTGCTTATAAGACTGCCGTAAGTGAGCGCCTCGGTTATCACGTCGCCCGGGCAGTTGCAGTGGACATGCACTTTGATAAGCTCATCGTCGTCAAGCATGACGAGGCTGTCGCCCAGAGAGGCCAGCCATCCGCGCATCAGCTCGGGATCCTTGCCGTTCTCCCGGCGGACTATGAACTCGGTGCAGTAGCAGAAGGTTATGTCCTCCGTATCGAACTTGGAAAACACCGAGCCGTCCTCGGGCTCGGAGGCCGCGGCCTTTACCGCCGCGGTTTTGACCTCGCCCCTGAGCGCGGCGAGGAATGCTTCGAGTATTACGAGATAGCCCATGCCGCCGCTGTCCACCACGCCGGCTTTTTTGAGCACGGGGTTCTGCTCGACCGTTTCGGCCAGAGCGACTTCCGCCGCGGAACGGGCGGCTTCAAGCGTTCTTTCTATGTCTCCGCCGTCTTCCGCGGCCTCGGCCGCGGCCGCGGCCGCCATGCGGGACACGGTAAGTATCGTTCCCTCGGCGGGCTTCATCACGGCGTTGTACGCCGCGCCGACGCCTTCGTTCAAAGCCGCGGCAAGCTCTCCGGAGGATATCTCTTTTTTCCCCTTTACCGCTTTGGCAAAGCCCCTCATGAGCAGCGAGAGTATCACGCCGGAATTGCCTCTCGCGCCTCTGAGCATGGCCCCGGCGGCCTGCTCGGCCGCATCGCTTATCCCCGCGGGCTTCTTCCCGGCGAGGTCGTCCGCCGCCGAGCCGAGCGTAAGGCTCATATTGGTGCCCGTGTCCCCGTCGGGAACGGGGAAAACGTTGAGTTCGTTTATCTTCTGTCTGTTTTCTTCCACAAATGCCGAAGCGGTCAGTATCATATCACGGAAGGTTATTCCGTCCAGTATTTCTCTCATTATATCTTCCTTCCGTTCAGCCCGGCATGATGGAGTCTACGAAAATATCTACGTTCCTGACTTCTACGGCCGTGTCTTTCGTTATTTTGTAGCGCACCTCGCTGCTTATCGTATCGCAGATCACCGGAATATTCACACCGGTCTTGACGACGATATGCAGCTCGATGGAAATGGCGTTTTCATTCTCATGGAAGGTCACATGCACTCCCTTGCCCATCGCTTCCTTTTTCAGCAGATGGACCAGCCCGTCGCTGGCGGAGCGCTTGGCCATGCCGCGAACGCCGAAGCAGCTGGTCGCGGCGGCGCCCACCAGCGTGGTGAACACCTCTCCGGAGACTCTTATACAGCCCTTATCGGTATGCATTTTAATCATTGTCGCAGCCAAACTTTGCCGAGCAAAGCGTTCCTTTCCGTCAAAATCGTCGGCTCGGACAGTACGCGCCGACCTTCGCTCCGCCGCGCGGGGCGGGGCGGCCGTGTCGATATCCTCTTCACGGATATTATGCTGATTGTACCATATAATGCCCCAAATCACAAGCAAAATTTCGCCCCGCGGGCTGTTTACAAACATTTTGCCTTCAAGTATAATGGAGAAAACTTTTAACGAAACAGGCGGGAGGTCGTCATGGGCGAAAGCTTTCCCAAGATCCTATCCGGGCTGCGGCATGAAAAGGGCCTCAATCAGCGCACGGCCGCGGCCGCGCTGAATATCTCCCAGGCGCTGCTGAGCCATTACGAAAACGGACTTCGCGAGCCGGGCCTTGATTTTATACGCACGGTATGCCGCTACTACGGCGTATCGTCGGACTATCTTCTCGGCCTGTCCTTCGTGCGCACTCCGCTTACCTCCGGCGCCGACGGGAGCGGCGGATTGCCTCAGGAGCTGTCCGAAATGCTCGCATCGGTCTTTTCGGAGCTGCTTCGGGCTCTGTCGGCCTGCGGCAGCGAGGACGCGGAGGACGCGCTGTCCGGCTTGCTGTCCGTGTTCTTCTACGATCTCATGGGCGGCAGCGGCGGCAGTGACCGCTCCGTGCCCGAGGAGGCTATGCCCGCCCTGTGCGACGCATGCGTCAAGCTGTGCCGCGCAAGACTCGTTTCCGCGGAGGGCGGCCCCGAATTCAAAATGCCCGAAAAGCTGAAAAAGGCTGCCGAGGCCGAGCTTGAAGTCCTCGACGATTATTGGAGGTAAGTATGCCCGAGCGCGACATGATACGCAATTTTTCCATAATTGCCCATATAGACCACGGCAAGAGCACCCTCGCCGACAGACTTTTGGAGCTGTGCCACGCCGTAAATCCCCGCGACATGGAGAGCCAGCTGCTCGACAACATGGATATAGAACGCGAGCGCGGAATAACCATCAAGGCCCGCGCCGTCAGTTTGGAATACACGGCAGAAAACGGGCAAAAGTACCATCTCAATCTGATCGACACCCCGGGCCACGTGGACTTCAACTACGAGGTCTCGCGCAGTCTCGCCGCCTGCGAAGGCGCGCTATTGGTGGTGGACGCCCGCCAGGGCGTGGAAGCGCAGACTCTCGGCAACACCTATCTCGCCCTTGACAACGATCTTGAAATATTGCCCGTAATAAACAAGATCGACCTTCCCGGAGCGGAGCCCGAAAAGGTCAAGGAAGAGATAGAAGAAGTCATAGGCATACCCGCCATGGACGCTCCGGAGATATCCGCCAAGCTCGGCATAAACATCGAGGCGGTTTTGGAAGACGCCGTAGCGCATATCCCCCCGCCCTCCGGCGATCCCTCCGCGCCTCTCCGCGCGCTGGTCTTCGACAGCGTTTACGACAGCTTTGTGGGCGTGATAGTATACGTCCGCGTATTCGACGGCGAGCTGCGCCGCGACATGGACGTGCGCCTCATGGCCAGCGGCGCGGAATACAAGGTGGTCGAAACGGGCCACATGCGGCCGCTCGGCCTTGACCCGTGCGACGTTCTGTCCGCCGGAGACGTGGGCTATTTCACGGCGAGCATCAAAAACGTTTCCGATACTCAGCCGGGCGATACCGTTACCGGCGCCGAGCGCAGCGCCCCCGAGCCCCTGCCGGGCTACCGTCCCGCTCAGCCCATGGTCTTTTCCGGCATGTACCCCTCCGACGGCGCGCGCTATCCCGATCTCAGGGACGCTCTTGAAAAGCTGAAGCTGAACGACGCCGCGCTTTCCTATGAGCCCGAGTCCTCCGCCGCCCTCGGCTTCGGTTTCCGCGTGGGCTTTCTCGGCCTGCTGCACATGGAGATCATAGCGGAGAGGCTCGAGCGGGAATACGGCCTGGATCTCATCACCACGGCCCCCAGCGTGATTTACAAGGTTTTCAAGACCGACGGCTCCGTAGTGATGATAGACAACCCGCTGAACTACCCTGACCCCTCGGTGATAGAGCACGCCGAGGAGCCGTTCGTCGCCGCGTCGATAATGACGCCTCAGGATTACGTGGGCAGCATCATGGAGCTGTGCCAGGAGCGGCGCGGAGAATACCGCGACATGGTCTATCCCTCGTCGGATCGTGTGGAGCTGCATTACCTGCTGCCCCTCAACGAGATCATATATGACTTTTTCGACGCGCTCAAATCCCGCACCAAGGGCTATGCCTCGCTCGACTACACCCTTGAGTCGTACCGTCCCTCGGAGCTTGTGAAGCTGGATATACTGCTCAACGGCGACACGGTGGACGCGCTTTCCTTCATCGTTCACAGGGACAAGGCCTATCCCCGCGCAAGGCGCATAGTGGAAAAGCTCAGGGACAATATCCCCCGCCAGATGTTCGAAATACCCGTACAGGCGGCCATAGGGGGCAAGATAATAGCCCGGGAGACCATAAAAGCCCTGCGCAAGGACGTGCTCGCCAAGTGCTACGGCGGCGATATCACCCGAAAGAAGAAGCTGCTGGAAAAGCAGAAGGAAGGCAAAAAGAAAATGCGCAGCCTCGGCACGGTATATGTGCCCCAGGAGGCTTTCATGTCCGTGCTGAAGCTGGACGAATGAAGAACGATACGGCGAAAGGAGCCGAAAACCGACCGGTTTTCGGCTCCTTTGGTTTATGGGCGGCGTCAGCGCCACCACCACGTTTTGGACGCCTGTTTCATCTTGATGAATATCGTGATGGCAGCAAAAAGCACCAAAATAAGGACAAATACCACAATGCCGATGATCTTCTGCCTGCGCATACGCTCTTCGGTGAAGTACTCCTCGTCCGACAGCAGCTTATCGTTTTCCGGCTCTGCGTCGGGGCCGTCTTCACTGTCCCAATTCCAGATCACCCGCTCCGCTTCTCTCTGCCTTTCCCTTTTGCCGAGATGCTCTTTTCTTTCCTTCACGGTCTTTCAATTCCTTTCTCAAAACCGCTGCAGCGGGCCCTGTCACGGAGCGCACGGGCCCGGCGCGGCTTACCGCGGCTTGATCATGGGAACTATGGAGATCGACTCCGTCTGCGGATACGCATCCCGCCGCCATTTCACGCTGAGGACAAACCAGCCCGCCACGATCGCGAGCAGCAGAAGAACGACCAGCGCAACGACCAGCTTCGTTTTGCGCGGGAGCGGCTTTTTCTCCTCTCCCGCTTTCGGGGTCACTCTGAAGTTTCTCAGTCTCTCGTCTTCTTTGTCGGTGTAGATGCTCCTCCCGAAGTCAATGCTCCCCGTTTTTGAGCTCTTTGAACGCGCAGGAGCGTCATTCCGTTCTTTTTCGGCCTTCTTTTTTTCGGCTTTTTCCCCGTCGCCGTCATCGAAAGACCAAATGGGCGTAAAAACTTCCTTCTTCGCCATTTTATCTCCTTCCGAGATCAACTCCCGCGAAAACGCCCGACCCGTTTTTTTGCGGCGTTCTCAAACCCTTCTGTTTTTGCGCTTTGAAAGGGGCGGCGCGATTATTTCAGACATGATGATCGCGGTTTTCAGGCTGTTGTTTGCGGGCTTTTCCGAATGGGCGCGTTCATTGGCGCCTGCGCTGCCGTTCGCGTTCTTCACTTTGTCGTCTTTCATTTCTTTTCGTCACCGGCTATGGAATCGCGCATTCTCGTATCGGATATGACGTTCTGCATGTTGTAGTAGTCCATCACGCCGAGTTTGCCCTCCCGCAGAGCCGCGGCCATGGCCATGGGTACCTCTGCCTCGGCCTCGACGACCTTCGCGCGCATCTCCTGGGTCCTTGCCTTCATCTCCTGCTCGTTGGCTATGGCCATCGCGCGGCGCTCCTCGGCCTTGGCCTGAGCTATCTTCTTATCGGCCTCCGCCTGATCCGTCTGCAGCTGCGCGCCTATGTTGCGGCCCACGTCCACATCGGCGATATCTATTGAAAGTATCTCAAAAGCGGTCCCGGCCTCAAGGCCCTTGTTCAGCACTGTCTGGGATATCTTATCGGGGTTTTCCAAAACCGCCTCGTGGCTCTCCGCGCTGCCTATGGTGGTAACCACGCCCTCGCCCACTCTGGCTATTATCGTCTGCTCGCCCGCGCCGCCGACCAGTCTGTCTATATTGGCGCGCACCGTCACCTTGGCCTTTGCCTTGACCTCTATTCCGTCTTTGGCTACGGCGGCGATTATGGGCGTCTCTATGACCTTGGGATTGACGCTCATCTGCACCGCCTCAAGAACGTCGCGGCCGGCAAGGTCTATCGCGGCGGCTCTTTCGAATTCCAGCGGTATGCCCGCCCTGTGCGCGGCGACCAGGGAATTGACCACTCTGTCCACATTGCCTCCGGCAAGGTAGTGCGCCTCGAGCTTGTTTATCGACAGCTCCAGGCCGGCTTTCTGAGCCTTTATCATGGGATTGACTATCCTGCTGGGCACCACGCGGCGCAGACGCATTCCCACCAGCGTCCATACGCCGACTCTTACGTTTGCGGCGAGGGCGCTGATCCACAGCGCCACGGGTATGAAGCGGAAAAACAGGATCAGTACGATCACAACGACCGCTATGATGATCATCGGTCCCAAATTAAACGGCATTTTTTTTATCCTCCTTATTCTTTACCACTATCCTGCTGCCGGATATCTCTACTACTTCGACCTCGGCGCCCTGTTCGATAAAATCGCCCCGGGAGACCACATCCACCCGCTGTCCGCAAATATCCGCCATGCCTGCGGGTCTGAGCATGGTCACGGCTCGTCCGCAGCGGCCCATGAGATCGCTGCTGTCTCTGACGGCGACATAGCCCGATTCGGAATCCGTTTCCTCCCGGAACACGCTTCTTTTCGGCAGTCTGCCGCCGGACATGACCGTTACGGCAATGATAAACAGTATCAGCACCACCGTGGCCGCCGCCGCAAGCAAGAGCAGGCCCTGCCTCAGGTTTTTCGCCGTGATGAAAATACCGGCCGCCAACAGTACAATGCCCGATATCCCGGCCGCGCCGAAGCCCGGTCTGAATACTTCTATGCCGATCATTATGATGCCCACGGCAAAAATAATTATGGATACCACCGTCATATTGCTTATAAGTTCCGCAAACATATTCCTCACCTCCCCGTTTACGGCAGATCTTGAAAATCAGCCGTTTTGAACCTTACACAACAGCATATGCTTTAATGATCTTTATCTGCCGCACTCCGCCGCCGTTTCAAGCAGCTTATCAAGGCGCTTCAGGGCGGCGCGCAGTTCGGCTCTTTCGCGCATGAAATCCAGCTTCGGCCCCAGGAGCATGCTTTTCAGTTCTTCGATATGCTCCGCCATCATGTCGCTGCCGCGCAGCCAGGTCATGCTGACCTGATTTAAAAAGCTCAGCATCGGCGACGCCGCGATCGGCTCGGCAAGCGCTTGCCTGTCCCGCTCGTCCATTGTCCCGAGCGCCGCGGCGGCGGGCTCGGCCTCGCCGTCTTTTTCCGCCCGGGCACGGGCGCGGGAAAAGCGTTCGGCGGCTCTGCTCCCGAGACTCTCTCTTTTTACGTTTTCCTCGGTAAGAAGGCGGGCAAACATCCCGCTGAGCGTTTCGGCGACCTTGTCGGCGTCTCTGAGCCGTGCCGCCGTTTCGAGCATCTGCACGGCAGTGCGCTGTCTTATCCAATTGAGCTGCGAAACGCGCTCGTCTCCCGCGGCAAGGCCGAGTATCAGATCGAGCCGGCGCAGCATATCGTATTTTTCCGCGTCGTCGGGCCAGCTTTCCCGCGCCGCGCCCTCCGGAGAACACAGCAGCGGGTCCGCCGCCTCTTCCTCGCGCCGCGCAAGGGTCTGTATAAGGTCCGACAGCTCGATGAGACAGTCGTTTATCGCCTTTTGGGCAAGATACAGGAAATCCTTTCCGTCCGCGCACGAAATGAGGTACGCTCTGTGGTCCGGCTTCGGCTTGTTCAGGAGCGCAAGCAGCTTTTCCTTTTCTCCCAAGCTGTAATACACTTCGGTGAGCATGTTTTCCGCCATGCAGCGCAGCTCGTCGCTGCCGCTCTCCGACAGCTTTTCCAGCTCCTGCTCCGCCGCCAGGAGAGCCGCTCCGCGCCTGCCCGCGCTGCCGCGGTTCCTGCGCGCCTCAAGCAGTTCTCTCGTGGCAAGCAGCATTCCGAGCTGTTCGTCGTGCGGGTATTTCTGTACCGTCTTTCTCAACAGCGCCAGCGCCTGCTCCGTTCTGCCCTCGCGCTCCAGAGCGTCGGCCTTTTCCGAAAGCTCGCGCAGCTCTTCATCGCTTAGTCGCTCCGAAAGCAGCAGCTCATCCACCGTAACGTCGAAGCGCGCCGCGAGGGCGGGCAGAAGGGTTATTTCCGGAAATCCGTCTCCGCACTCCCATCGGCTGACCGCCTGACCGGTCACATGCAAAAGCTCGGCAAGCTCCTCCTGAGTCATTCCGGCCTGCTTGCGCAGACGTCTTATATTGTTTCCAAGCTCCATAAATCTCTCCTTACATAAGGATACCTCGGCGGTCCCGAGCCGTCAATAAACGTATTTTTGGATTTTTCCAAGTGTTCGTTGGATTTTCGTCCGGACCGGCCGCCCATTTGCGGCAATTATGAAATCCGCCGGCAAAGTCCTTTGGACTTTGCCGGCGAAAGGACTTCTCTGCAAGTGTCTATTTCTGCCGTTTCATGTAATAATTGCTTTTGAACTCATACATTCTCCTGTCAGCCGCCTTCAGCATGCCATCCAGGTCGGTAAACTCTTCGGCCGACGCGAAGCCGTATGATAACGAGATGCCGTCGGCATACTCGCCCTTCCACCGGCGGCCGATCTCCTCCATCTGCCTCAGGCGTTCCTCGACCTGTTTTTCGGAGCCGTTCATGATAACGCAGAATTCGTCTCCGCCGATGCGATAGATCTGATCGGTGTCTTTAAAGCACTGCTTCAGGCATTCCGCCGAGCCTATGATCAGCTCGTCGCCCGCTTCGTGGCCGAGAGTATCGTTCATCGCCTTCAGGCCGTTTACGTCCGCCATGATCACGCAGCAGTCGGGAGGAATGTCATTTGCCAGCGCGTCAAGCTTCTCGGCATAAGAGCGTCTGTTGCGCAGCTCCGTCATCTGATCGTAATAAGCATATTTGGTCTGCAGCTCGGCGATCTTGGCGGCGGACTCGGCATACCGCACGGCCGACTCTGCGAAAATGCACCGTTCAAACCTGTCCTTATTGATAAAATGGCCGGTCAGGGCCCCGACGCTGGAGAAGATGATCATATTGGTAAGCGTCCATCCGTATGTATCCGGATCCATGCCCCGCCTGCCGACCAGCGAAAACAGGATGATATCCGCCAGAAGAATGACTGCCGACTGCATGGTGCTGTTTATAAACATTATCGGCGCGAGAAGCACCGAGGCAAATACCATGATCGTTTTCGGCGCCAGATTGCGCGCGATAAAAACCCCCGCGCAAAGCAGCGAAGCCTCCGTCGCGATCGCAGCGGGCAATATGCGCCAAGTCTGCTTTGAGCCCGGAAACACCGTCAGGATCAGAGCCGCGGTGCACAGGGCAAACGACACTTCGTATATTACCCGGCAGCGCAGATACGCCTCGTCACGCATCGACATACACAGGCAGAAAAGCCAGTATACTATCTGGATAGCAGACCATATTCTGATGAACTTAAGATTTTTCTCCCTGACCTGCGGTCTGACTCTCATAATATCGGCGCGGCCAAAAGAGCAAAACAGCAATTCATCTGCTATCTTTTTCAACATTTCCCGTATCTCTCCCACGAAGATCGATCTTCCGAAAAGGTTATTGTTTAAAATTTATCATACTTTCGGCACTTTATCAAGACGCAAATTCGCATACCTTTCCGAAACGAGGTATCCTTCGGCGAAAAGCCGCGTCCCGGCCGCCGAAAACGGGAGCGGAAGGTCGGGGGAAATATTGTCTTTCCCTGCGCCGGATGATATACTTTCGGTGCGGGATGCGGATATCCCGACCCGCGCCGCGGATAATACGGATGAAGGGCGGTGAATTACATTGCTTACTTTATGGATAGTCGTACCCTGCTTCAATGAGGAAGAAGTGCTGCCGGAAACCGCCTCGCGGCTGTCGGCGCTCATGAAAGAGCTGATGTACGAAAACCGCATAAGCGGGGAAAGCCGCGTATGCTTCGTCAACGACGGCTCGGCGGACTCCACCTGGGAAAAAATACGCTCCCTGCACGAGAGCGATCCTCTCTTTGCCGGGCTGTGCCTGTCGCGCAACCGCGGCCATCAAAACGCGCTGCTCGCCGGGCTGATGCTTGCCCGCACGCACGCCGACGCGGTGATATCCATGGACGCCGACCTGCAGGACGACCCCGGAGCGGTCAGAGCGTTTTTGGAGCAGTATGAAAACGGCTGCGATATCGTTTACGGCGTGCGCTCGTCGCGCGCAAGCGACAGCTTTTTCAAGCGTTCCAGCGCCGAGAGCTTTTACAGACTCATGAAGTTTCTGGGCGCGGAGCTGGTGTTCAACCACGCCGACTACCGCCTTATGAGCCGCCGGGCTCTGGACGCCCTTGCGGAATATGAGGAAGTCAATCTGTTCCTGCGCGGCATCGCGCCGCAGCTGGGCTTCAGGAGCGCGTGCGTGGAATACGAACGCGCCGAGCGTTTTGCCGGCAAGTCGAAATACCCGCTGAAAAAGATGCTCTCATTTGCCTTCGACGGCGTAAGCTCCTTCTCCGTGCGCCCCCTCCGCGCCGCGCTGGTGCTCGGAGGCGCGGCCTTCGCCGTGAGCATCGTTATCCTTATTTACTGCCTCATACGGCATCTCTGCGGAAAGACCGTCAGCGGCTGGACCAGCCTCGGCGTGTCGATATGGGCGCTGGGCGGACTTCAGCTGCTCATGATAGGCGTTGTGGGCGAGTACGTCGGCAAGGTCTACCTGGAAACGAAAAAAAGGCCGAGATATATCATTGAGGAAACGCTGCTGTAACGGCAGCCGTCAGCGGAATACATGCTCGGCGCCGACTCCGCGTTATTTTCCCAGGCTTGCAAGCGCGCGGGGCAGCTCGCTTATTTCTCCGATCACCGCGGCGGGCGCCTCCGCTTTTCCGAAGCCGTAAGCCGCGAAAACGAACGGGATGCCCGCATATCCCGCAGCCCGCTCGTCCATGACCGTATCGCCCACGTAAACCGCGTCGGTCTCGCCGTTTCTCTCCATGAGCAGCCTTATGTTCTCACCCTTGCTCTTCCCCGTTCTTCCCGATGATTCGCTGTCCCGGAAGAAAGCTTCAAGACGGTGAGCATGCAGAAAAGCTTCGATGTATCCCTTCTGGCAGTTGCTGACGATATACAGATCTCTTTCGCTTTTCAGAAGTTCAAGCGTTTCGGCAAGCCCGCCGTACAGCCGCGCTCCGTGCTCGCGGAGATGATCGTTCTCTCTGCCGGAGCATTCGCGCATTATTTCCCTGCGCAGCTCCGGCTCCATGTCCGGAAAGAGCATTTCGCCTATCTCATAGATCGTCCTGCCCATAAAAGCGAACATGTCCGACTGCTTGAGCTTTACGCCTGCGGTTTCGGGCCGCTCGGCGAACACTGCGTTCCACAGCCTGTACACCTCTCCGGTAGCGTCCCAAAGGGTACCGTCAAGATCGAAAATAACCGACGCAGACATATTCTTTCTCCTTTTTTCGAAACGCGCGGGACGCGGCCGGATGGCCGCGTCCCGATTTTCGTTTCGGAGTTTTTCAGGCTTTCGCCATGGCCTCCTTGAGAAGCTTCTTGGTCTGCTCCCGCTCCGCCGCTTCTATCTCGGTGGGCTTGAAGATCAGACTGAAAACGAGAGTGCAGACGGCGGCGACTACCACCGCGGCATAGGTCTCGGTCACGGCAAAGGAGCCGATCGTGATGGGATAGCTGCCGGCTATCAGCTTGGCGGCGACCCAGCCCACTGCAACAACGGCGGTAAGGATCATCGCCCAGATCGCGCCCTTGCCGCTGGACTTCTTCCAATAGATGCCGAAGAGCACCACGATGAAGATAGCGCCGCGGAGGGAGTAGGCCGCGTAGACCAGCTCCAGCACGGTGGAGGCCTTCCAGAGGAAGATGGCGCCCACGCAGCAGATGACACCGGAGATGGCGGTGGTGATCCGGCCCATCTTCAGGACCTGCTCGTCGCTGGCTTCGGGATGGAGGACCCGCTGATACAC
>JAGDDB010000122.1 GCA_017958265.1 Oscillospiraceae bacterium
AAATGAGTAAAGGCAAAGACTCCTCCGGTGAAAACCCAAAAGACGTCTTTGCCTTTATCATCCTTATTCAATTCGTTTTGTTTTTCTCCGAAAAAGAAAAAAGGCGGCTTCGAGCATGATTACTCAAAGACGCCTTTGCCTTTACTCGCGCATTATACACCGCCCGCTTTCCCGATGTCAAGCAGCAATTTGCAATTTTTCGCAGGCCGGAATTGCGTTTTTTTGTATCAATGAGCTAAAAATCATCAAATCTCTTGACATTATGCAGGGATCGGTATACAATTCCTGCAAATGAGCAAAGGCGTTCATTTTCGCGCGGAACTTCCGTGCGGAAAGGACGCCTTTCTTTTATTATTCCGAAAGGAACTGATCGTCATGAAAAAAGAAGGTCAAGTGCGCATCCCGTCCGGATGCGCGATCGCGGCGGTGATATCCAGAGACGGCAGCAAAATGACCGGAGAAATGATCATGAACGCCATGAAGCCGATGCACGAGCGCAGCAACGGTCTCGGCGGCGGCTTTGCCGCCTACGGCATTTATCCGGAGTATAAGGACTTCTACGCGCTGCACCTGTTTTTCGATACCCGGGATACGAGAAAAAGCTGCGAAACGTTTTTAAAGGAATATTTTGAGATCGTCCATTCCGAGCGCATCCCCACCCGTAAGATCCCCGCCATCACGGACGAACCCATGATATGGCGCTACTTTGCCGCCCCGCTCGGATCCATGCTCGCAAGCCTCCAGCTGGACGAAAAAGAGTTCGTACGCCGCGCCGTAATGAAGATCAATACGGAGATGAACGGCGCTTACGTGTTTTCCAGCGGGAAGAATATGGGCACATTCAAGGCTGTCGGTTTTCCGGAGGACGTAGGCGTATTTTACAGGCTGGATGAATACGAGGGGTATTCATGGACGGCTCACGGACGCTACCCCACGAACACTCCCGGCTGGTGGGGCGGAGCGCACCCGTTCACTCTGCTTGATTATTCGGTAGTGCATAACGGAGAGATCTCCTCTTACGACGCCAATCGCCGCTTTATCGAAATGTTCGGCTACAAATGCACCCTTCAGACCGACACGGAGGTGATCACATACATATTGGATTACCTCGTTCGGGTACAGGGCCTTACGCTCCGGGAGGCGGCGGGAGTGATAGCGGCGCCGTTTTGGAGCACGATAGAAAAAGAGCCCGATGAGGAAAAGAGAAAGAGATACGCATTTCTCCGCACGATTTTTCCGAGTCTTCTCGTGACCGGACCGTTTTCCATCGTCCTCGGGTTCGACGGGGGCGTCATGGCGCTCAACGACCGCCTGAAGCTCCGCTCGATGGTAGTCGGCGAAAAGGACGATAAAGTGTTCATCGCCAGCGAAGAGGCCGCCATACGCACAATGGAGCCGGATGCGGAAAACATCTGGGCCCCGGCGGGCGGAGAACCGGTGATCGTGGAAGTGAAAGAAGGTGCTTACTGATGGGAGTGGAATTCATTTATCCGGAATTTGAAGTCGTCCGGAACGACGCCCGCTGCATTGCCTGTCGGGTATGCGAAAGACAGTGCTCCAACGAGGTCCATGCGTTCAGCGCCGAGCGCGGCGCCATGGTGAGCGACGAAACCAAATGCGTAAACTGTCAGCGCTGCGTTTCACTATGCCCGACCAGAGCGCTGAAGATCGTCAAAAGCGACTGCACGCTTCGCGAAAACGCCAACTGGTCCAATCAGACGATCAGAGAGGTCTATAAACAGGCGTCCAGCGGCGGGGTCCTGCTTTCCTCCATGGGCAACCCCAAAAATTTCCCGGTATACTGGGACAAGATACTGATAAACGCATCCCAGGTCACAAATCCTTCCATAGATCCGCTCCGCGAACCTATGGAAACTCATGTTTCCCTGGGGAAAAAGCCCGACAGGATCAGCCGCGGCGCGGACGGAAAGATCGTATGCGAGCTGCCCCCGCAGATCGATCTTGCCATGCCGGTGATGTTCTCAGCCATGAGCTACGGATCGATCAGCTATAACGCTCACGCCTCTCTTGCCAGAGCGGCTACGGAGCTGGGCATCCTTTACAATACCGGAGAAGGCGGCCTGCATGAGGACTTTTACCGCTACGGGCCCAATACCATCGTTCAGGTCGCCAGCGGACGTTTCGGCGTGCACGAGGATTACCTTGAGGCGGGCTCGGCCATTGAGATAAAGATGGGCCAGGGCGCAAAGCCGGGCATAGGCGGGCACCTGCCCGGGGCCAAGATCGTGGGCGACGTATCGAGAACGCGTATGATCCCCGAGGGCTCCGACGCCATCTCTCCCGCTCCGCATCACGATATCTACTCCATAGAGGATCTGCGGCAGCTCGTATATTCCCTGAAGGAGGCCACCGAGTACCGCAAGCCGATAATCGTCAAGGTCGCCGCCGTACATAATATCGCGGCGATAGCCAGCGGCATCGCCCGCAGCGGCGCGGACATAATCGCCATCGACGGCTTCCGCGGCGGTACGGGCGCCGCGCCGACGCTGATAAGGGACAATGTGGGCATCCCCATTGAGCTTGCCCTGGCCTCCGTGGATCAGAGGCTCAGGGACGAAGGCATACGCAACAACGTTTCCCTTGTGGTCGGCGGGTCTATCCGCAGCGCCGCGGATGTGATCAAGGCCGTGGCGCTGGGCGCGGACGCCTGCTATATCGCCACGGCGGCTCTTCTGGCTCTCGGCTGCCATCTGTGCCGTACATGTCAGACGGGCAAATGCAACTGGGGCATCGCGACTCAGCGCCCCGACCTTGTAAAAAGACTTAATCCCGACGTCGGAAGCGAGCGGCTGGTAAATCTGATGACGGCATGGCGGCGGGAGATAATGGAACTCATGGGCGGAATGGGTATCAATTCGATCGAGGCTCTCCGCGGCAACCGGCTCATGCTTCGCGGCGTGGGTCTGAATGAAACGGAGCTTCGTATTTTGGGCGTTGCCCACGCGGGGGAGTGAGCATATGAAACGAGTATACGTAAACGAAGCGTGGTGTCTGGGCTGCCATCTGTGCGAGTATAACTGCGCTTTCGCAAATTCCGGGCTTTCCGATATGGTTTTGGCGCTGAAGGGAAAGCCGATATACCCGCGCATCCATGTCGAGGAGAACGAACAGATATCCTACGCCGTATCCTGCCGCCACTGCAAGGATCCGGTATGCGTAAAAAGCTGCATCGCGGGAGCGCTGTCGAAGCAGGACGGCGTGATCCGCATCGACAAAAACAAATGCGTCGCCTGCTATACCTGCGTTCTCGTATGCCCCTACGGCGCGCTGGCCCCGAGCGAAGCCGGCGTGATGCAAAAATGCGAGCTTTGTCTGCAGAACGCCTGCGGAGAGCCCGCCTGCGTAAAGGGCTGTCCCAACAGAGCGATCGTCTATGAGGAGAGGGGTGAGGCCGAATGAAGCAATATGTCATCATAGGCAACGGTGTGGCCGCCGCCGGCTGCATCGAGGGCATCAGAAGCGTCGATCCGGAAGGCGGGATAACGGTAATATCGGAAGAGAAGCGCGCGGTATACTGCAGGCCGCTCATTTCCTATTATCTTGAGGGGAAGACCGATCTTGACCGCATCGGATACCGCGGCGCGGATTTTTACGAGAGCATGCGCGCCCGCGTGCTGCTCGGGCGGAAAGCGGTCCGCATCGACCCGGACGCCCGGGAGATAGAGCTGGACGACGGGGAGAAGATAGGTTATACCGAGCTTTGCATCGCTGCCGGTTCCTCGCCGTTCGTTCCGCCCTTCGAGGGGCTTGACAGCGTAAAAAACAAGTATTCGTTCATGACGCTCGACGATGCGCTGGCGCTGGATCGGGGGATCGGCCCGGACAGCCGCGTTTTGATCGTGGGCGCGGGCCTTATCGGCCTGAAGTGCGCGGAAGGACTTGCCGGGCGCGTGAAAAGCGTGACCGTATGCGACCTTGCCGACCGGGTGCTTTCAAGCATACTCGATACGGAGTGCGCCGCCATGATGCAGCGGCATCTTGAGCGGCACGGCATCAGCTTCTTCCTCAACGACAGCGCCGCGCGCTTTGAAGAAAACACGGCGTACATGAAAAGCGGCGCCGCGGTCCCCTTTGACGTTCTTGTCCTCGCGGTGGGCGTTCGCGCCAACACCTCGCTTTTCAAGGATATGGGAGGCGAAGTGAACCGGGGCATCATAGTCGACGAGCGGATGCGGACGTCCGCGCAGGGCATTTACGCTGCGGGCGACTGCGCGGAAGGAACGGATATTTCCATAGGGCAAAAAAGAGTTCTCGCGATCCTGCCGAACGCCTACATGCAGGGACACGCCGCCGGCGTCAACATGGCGGGCGGCTGCGAGGTGTTCGATAAGGCGATCCCCATGAATTCCATCGGCTTTTTCGGCCTTCACGCAATGACGGCGGGCTCATATGACGGGGAGCTGTACGAGGAAAAGACGGAGAACTCGCTGAAACGGCTGTTCACCGGGGACGATCTGCTCAAGGGCTTCATACTTATCGGCTGCGACGAACGCGCCGGGATATATACTTCCATGATACGGGAGAAAACGCCCTTGTCGTCGGTAGATTTCACCCTCTTGAAAAAAGCTGCCACAACGGCCGCATTTTCTGCAGAGGAACGTAGAAAAAAATTTGGAGGTGTGGTATAATGACGTCGATTTGTGCGGAAGGGCTTAAGCACAGGGAACTGAACGAGGCTATCCGCGGCGTTGACGGGCCGTGCCGGGTCGAGGCGTGCTGCGGCCAGCGGTTCATCGCGGCCGGCATGTCCGATAAGGAGCTCGTCATAAAGGGCGTTCCCGGAAACGCTCTCGGCGCTTACCTCAACGGAGGAAGGATCACCGTGCAGGGCAGCGCTCAGGACGCCGTGGGCGACACAATGAACGCGGGAACGATAGTCGTTCACGGCAATATCGGCGACGCCGCCGGATATGCCATGCGCGGAGGGAAGATCTATGTCAGGGGCAATGCCGGATACCGTGCCGGCATACATATGAAAGCCTACAAAGAGAAGGTCCCCCTTATGGTGATCGGAGGCAGAGCCGGCAGCTTCCTCGGCGAATATCAGGCGGGCGGAGTGATCGTCGTTCTCAATCTGGAAACGCCGCAGGAAAAGTGCGTGGGGTTTTTCCCGTGCACGGGGATGCACGGCGGAAAAATGTTCCTTCGCTCAGCCTGTGAAAACGTGACCTTCCCGCAGCAGGTCACGGTCCGCCCCGCGGACGAGAGCGATATGACGGAGCTGAGAGGCTACGTTTCGGAATACTGCGAGCTTTTCGGGCTCGATACGGAGGTAGTGCTTTCTTCTCAGTTCACCGTCGTTACCCCGGACAGCAGCAATCCTTACAGGCAGATGTATGTGGCCAATTGATCGAAGACAGTAAAGGGCTTTGACCCGGTATCGGGGCAGACCCGTCGGAGAAAACCGACAGGCGCTCAACTCTCAATAAGGCAAGGAGGCCGCCATGAAGTATTCAAAGGATGAGGTCGTTCAGTACGCCCGTGAGGAGGACGTGAAGTTCATCCGCCTTGCTTTCTGCGACGTTTTCGGCAAACAGAAGAATATCGCGATAATGCCGGATGAGCTGCCCCGGGCCTTTGAACACGGCATTTCCTTCGACGCCTCCGCCATAGCCGGCTTCGGCGACGAAGCCCGCAGCGACCTGCTGCTGCACCCCGATCCCGAAACGCTCATGCCGCTGCCCTGGCGGCCCGAGCACGGCCGGGTGGTGCAGATGTATTCCTTCATCACGCACCCGGACGGCTCCCCCTTCCGCTGCGATACGCGCAGGCTTCTCAGAAATGCGGAAGAGGACGCGAAAAAGGCGGGCTGTGAATTCACCTTCGGAGCCGAGCAGGAGTTTTATCTTTTCAATCTCGACGAGGAGGGCAGGCCCACCGCCGTGCCCTGCGACGGAGCGGGATACATGGATATCGCTCCCGAGGACCGCGGAGAAAACGTCCGCCGGGAGATCTGCCTTACGCTGGAGCAGATGGGCATACGCCCGGAGAGCTCCCACCACGAGGAGGGGCCGGGCCAGAACGAGATAGACTTCCGCTATTCGGACGCGCTCACCGCCGCGGGCAACGCCATGACCTTCCAGCGCGTGGTAAAGACCGTGGCGCACAGAAACGGCCTTTACGCGGACTTTTCGCCGAAGCCCGTCGCCGACGCGCCCGGAAACGGCT
>JAGDDB010000123.1 GCA_017958265.1 Oscillospiraceae bacterium
GCTGATACTCTGCCTGGCTCTTGAAGCGGTCGGCAAGCCGGAGCTTGCCAAGGAAATGGGCCTTCGCTATGCCCGCACCCTGCGGGACAACGGCATGTTCCATATCCACAGCGCCCTCACGGGCGAAGCCGACCGCAGCCTGGTCGCCTTCGGAGAAAAGCAGCTTTTCTGGTCCTCCTGGGCCTCCTCCTGCTATCTCTTCTTCGCGGACAGATACGGGAAGTAACCTGCACAGGGCTGCGGCAAAGTGCCGCTTCGGCAATTACGGAGAGCCTTTAAATCTGTCGCCTCGGGACTTTGCCTACAACTTGAGGGCTGCGGCGAATCGCCGCAGCCCTCTGTTTTGTCGATGCCGATAACGGATCTTACCCGATGACCTCTGCAATAAGCTCTATCTCGACAAGCGCCCCCTTGGGCAGCGCGGATACCTCCACGCAGCTCCTGGCGGGCTTGGACGTAAAATACCGTCCGTATACCTCGTTGAAAGCGGCGAAGCTGCCCATATCGGTAATGAAGCAGGTCGTGTTAATGACATGGTCAAGATCGCTTCCCGCGGCTTCAAGTACGGCGGCGAGGTTTTTTATTATCCTCTCCGTCTGCGCGGCAATATCCGCTCCGACCATGAGTCCCGTCTCGGGATCGAGGGGTATCTGACCGGAGGTATATACGATCCCGCCTGTCACCGCCGCCTGGCAGTAGGGCCCGATCGCCGCCGGCGCCTTGTTCGTTTCCGCTTTTTTCATCTGATGTCCGTCCTTTCCCCGCCTGTATCAGCGGACCGTCTGGGCTTTAAGAAAAGCCCTGAAATTACCCGCAAGTATCGCCTCATATTCGCTGCGGCTCATGGGCAGCTCGAAAAATCTCGCTACCTCCTCGTCATAATCCCACAGCGGAAAATCCGTCCCGAAAAACACTTTTTCCACGCCCATGCGGCGTATTTCCTCCGCAGTCGCCTCCGGGCCTATCAGGGCAAGGGTGCTCGAGCAGTCGAACCATACGTTGTCCCGCTTGAGAAAGGACCTGTCCGTGTCCCATACGTGATAGCCGCCGAGATGCGCGGCGATCACCTGCAGATCGGGAAAATCGTTCAGCACCCTGTTCAGCCTTTCCGGCTCGGAAAAGGAGTATCTGTTGTCACCTATGTGGAAAAGTATGGGCAGTCCGTGAGCCGAGGCGTGCTCATAGATCGGATACGCCTCCGGAGCGTCTATGTAAAATTCCTGAAAATCCGGATGCAGCTTTATCCCGCGCAGGCCGTATTCCGCTATCGCCCGCGTCTCCGCCTCCACGTCGCAGTCCGGATGCATGGTCCCGAAGCCTATAAACTCCGCGTGCTCACGGCATGCGTCGCGTATGAACTTGTTGATGAAGCTGACCTGCGCCGGCGTGGTCGCCGCCGAGCAGACCAGATAATTGTTTATCCCGTACTTTCTCCCGTCCTCCAGCAGTTCCTCCACGCCGCCGCGGCAGCGGGCGGGCAGCTCATAAAATTCGCCTATGTTCTGCGCGGCCTTCGCCGCGATCTTCGGAGGATACACGTGGGTATGACAGTCTACTATATCGAATTCCGTCGGTGAGAAGCGCATGATCCGATCTCGCCTGCTTTCTTGAAGATACATTACTATAGCATAGCCCCGCCCTCTCCGCAATATCAATCTTACCGAAATTTTCACGTCCGTAAAACTTCGTTTTTTTCGTTTTTATTGACACGGTTTAATTATTTACTCTATAATACTTCAGACGGAAGGCGGAGCTCACGGCCGCGCTTTCCTTTCGCATGTATTGAAATCGGGAGAAGATTATTATGATCGCTGTAATCGACTACGGCTGCGGCAACATTTTTTCTCTTAGACGGTCGCTTTCCCACATAGGCGCGGAGAGCGTGATCACCGCCGACGAGGATGTCATACGCGGCTGCGACGGTATCATCCTTCCCGGCGTGGGCGCTTTCGGAGCCGCGGCGGAAAAACTGCGCGCGGGCGGCCTTGCCGAGCTGGTATGCTCCGAAGCCGCCGCGGGCAAGCCCCTTTTGGGCATATGTCTCGGAATGCAGCTGCTGCTCGACAGCAGCAGCGAGTTCGGTCACCATGAGGGCCTCGGGCTCATCCCCGGGCGCATCATCCCGATAAACGACGTTATCACCCGGCCCCTGCAGATACCCCACATGGGCTGGAACGCTCTCTCTTTCCCCCGGGAAAACGCGCTGTTTCGCGGCATCGAGCCCGGAAGCTGCGTTTATTTTGTTCATTCCTTCTGCGCCGTGGACTGCTCCGAGCACACCACGGCCGTTGCGGAATACAGCGCGCCGATAACCGCGGCCGTCGCCCGCGGCAACGTATACGGCGTGCAGTTCCATCCCGAAAAAAGCGGCAGTACGGGTCTGAAGATCCTGCGCAATTTCTGTGAGGTGATCCTCGGATGATTACGAAGAGAATAATACCCTGCCTTGACGTGCGCAACGGCACCGTGGTAAAGGGCGTGAATTTCGACGGGCTTAAGGATATAGCCTCGCCGGTGGACCTTGCCTGTCTTTACAACGACAGCGGCGCCGACGAGCTGGTATTTTATGATATCGCCGCCTCCGTGGAGGGCCGCCGCATCTTCACCGATATCCTTGCCGAGGCCGCGTCAAAGATATTTATCCCCCTTACGGTAGGCGGAGGCATCAGCTCGCTCGCCGATTTCGAAAGAGTGCTCTCCTGCGGCGCCGACAAGGTCAGCGTGAACACCGGGGCGATACGCGATCCCATGCTCATCCCCGAGGCCGCCAGGATATTCGGCAGTCAGTGCGTCGTGCTCTCCGTGGATATCAAGCTGGTGGACGGACGCTGGTTCATTCATACCGGCGCGGGCAAGATAAACACCGGTCTGGACGGCCTGGACTGGATAAAGAAATGTCTGGAGCTCGGGGCCGGCGAGGTGGTCGTCAACAGCATAGACGCCGACGGCGCGAAAAGCGGCTTCGACCTGCCTCTGCTCAAAGCTGTCTGCGAATTTGCACCCGTGCCGGTCATTGCCTCGGGCGGCGCCGGCAGCATGGAGCATTTTGTCGAGCTTTTCAGAGAGATACCAGACATAAGCGCCGGGCTCGCCGCCTCGGTATTCCACTACGGCGAAATGACCATAGGCGATCTGAAACGCCGGCTTGCCGGCGAGGGCATACCCATGCGGCTCGATTTCTGAAAAAAACAGCATATTGGTATTGACAAAGATCAATTTACCAAATATAATGGAAAATCATCATGATAGAGGAGCATCCGGCGATCAGTAGCCCCTTCGTTTTCGGTCTTGCAGGACCGGGAGGCGGCGAAAGGCGACCGATGCCGAAGTTCGGCGGAACTGCATAGCCGCCGTGCTGGGCGGCGAAAACAATATTTCGCCGACTGTCGCAATTTCTATTGCGGGGAGCTATCCTTTGATAAATCCACATCGCATTATTGCGGGAATTATTAAGGGCGGGCTCGTTCATGAGTCCGCCCGTAAATCATTTAAGGAGCATTGAAATGAAAAAGATCATCTTCAGAGGCATCGCCACGGCGCTTATCACCCCCACCAACGAAATGGGCGTGGACTACAAAAAGCTTGCCGCGCTCATAGATTGGCAGATAGAACAGGGCATCAACGCGCTGGTCATCTGCGGCACCTCCGGCGAGTCCTCCACGCTCACCGATACCGAGCACCGCAAGGTGATCGATTTCGCCGTACAGCAGGTATCGGGCAGAGTCCCCGTCATCGCGGGCACCGGCAGCAACGAAACGGACTACGCCGTTTCCCTTACGCAAAGCGCGTACTGCTCGGGCGCCGACGCCGCTTTGGTAGTCACACCGTATTACAACAAGACCACTCAGCGCGGCCTGATAAAAATGTATAATCAGCTTGCCGACTGCAGCCCCCTGCCGATAATCATGTATAACGTGCCCTCGCGCAACGGGATGAACGTCCGGCCTGTGACCTATGAAGCGCTTTCGAAGCACGAGAACATCGTCGCCGTGAAGGAGGCCGACCCGGATATCGGGAAGCTGACCGAAAGC
>JAGDDB010000010.1 GCA_017958265.1 Oscillospiraceae bacterium
CGAGGTGGCAAAGGAGGTCAGCTCCAGCCGTCCCAGCGGCGCGGTTTCCCCCGCTTCCATCGTATGTATGCGCCCGGGCTCCATACCCGCGCTTATCAGCGCCGCCGCGGTACCGCGGGAGGTATACACCTCCGCGGCGCACGCTTTCATAAACACCTTCAGTCCCGCGATATGGTCGCTGTGTTCATGCGTGACCGCCACTGCGCTTATATCCTCCGGCCCCAGTCCGAAATGCCGCAGCGCTTCCTTTATCCTTCGCGCGGAAATACCCGCGTCCAGCAGGATATTCGTTTCGCCCTCCGTGATAAGCGCGCAGTTTCCCGACGAGCCGCTTGCAAAACTGATATATCTCAAAGAACCGCACAAAAGGCGTGATCGTTTTCTGTTTTAAGGGCGCGCCCACGCAGGGAGAAGACTTCCCCGTGTGAGTGCGCCCAATACGCCTTTCCTTTCTCTTTATTCCGGCTCAGGCCGAAGCCCTGCTCTTTTTTCGGCCCTCGGGCTCCGAGTCCTCCACTATGGCCACATCGGCCCCCACGCCGCGAAGCTTGCCTATCATATCCTCATATCCGCGCTCGATATGGTAAATGTCCTCAACTTTGGTAACGCCCTTCGTAGCCAGACCGGCTATGACCAGGGCGGCGCCCGCCCTGAGGTCGCATGCTTTCACCGTGGCGCCCGACAGGGCCGGAACGCCCTCGATAACGGCGTTTTTCCCGTCAACGGTTATCTTGGCGCCCATACGGCTGAGTTCTCCCACATATTTGAAGCGGTTGTCCCATACATCCTCGGTAACTATGCTCGTTCCCTCCGCGCAGCACAGGCAGGCTACCGCCTGCGGCTGCATATCCGTCGGGAAGCCGGGATAAGGCATGGTCTTGATGTTCACATGCTTCAGCGGTTTGGTCCTGCGAATAAGCACCGCGTCGCCCTTGTCCTCTGTTTCCGCGCCCATCTCCTCAAGCTTGGCGGTGATCGACAGAAGATGCTTGGGGATAACGTTTTTGATCAGCACCTCGCCTCCCGCCGCGGTCACGGCGGCGAGATAAGTGCCCGCCTCTATCTGATCCGGGATAATGGAATAGGTCCCTCCGTCCAGACGGTCCACGCCCATTATTCGTATCACGCTCGTACCGGCGCCGCGTATATCCGCGCCCATCGCGTTGAGGAAGTTTGCAAGATCGACTATATGCGGCTCGCGCGCGGCGTTCTCGATGACGGTCTTGCCGACGGCGCGTGAAGCCGCAAGCATGATGTTTATCGTCGCGCCGACGCTCACTACATCAAGATATATATTGGCCCCGTGCAGTCTGCCGTCTTTCGTCTCGGCGCATATAAACCCGCCGTCAACGTCTATCTCGGCGCCCATGGCGCTGAGGCCCTTGATATGCTGGTCTATGGGGCGCACGCCGAAATCGCAGCCTCCGGGCATCGCGACCTTTGCCCTGCCGAAACGGCCGAGCATGGCGCCGACGAAATAATACGAGGCGCGTATGCGGCGCATAAGCTCGCTGTCGCCCTCTCCGTAACCGAGACCCGCGCAGGAAATATCCATGGTGGTCTTGTTTACGCTGCGCACCTGCGCGCCCATATGCGTCATGTTGGTAAGCAGGGTGCTTACGTCGCTGATCTGTGGAATATTCTCTACACGGCAAACGCCGTCGACCATAAGGGTCGCGGGGAGTATTGCCACGGCGGCGTTTTTGGCGCCGCTGATCTCGATCTCCCCGTTCAGCTTCTTGCCGCCTTTGATCACTATTCGCGTCAAGGCTTCCGGCCTCCGTTATCTATCTGTAATAGAAAAAATGCTTCTGGTCACACTATTGTCGTATTATACAATATTTACCTCAATTTGTAAAGCCTTTTTATTCCGTCGCGGCTTCACCGCTGTCGGCCCAGATGCAGTAGGCGCCGCTGTCCGCGGATATTCTCCATACGGGCCTCAGCTCCGCGGACACCGCGGATACGCTCATCATATATCCCGGGCTGATATCGTCGATGCGGGTGCAGACTATGCCCTCGTCTACGATATGTTCAAGGAAGCGTATAAGCACCGTGCTCATCGACGGATACTCCCCCGCGTGGCCCTGTCCCGGCTCGCCCATAAGCCGGCGCCCCGATATCATTATGCCCTCGTCGCCGCGCTCTACCGAAGCGCGGCAGTTGAATATTTCGTTTTTCCCGTAGAAGTACGTGTCTCCCCCGTCAAATCCCGACGGCGCGGCGCCTACGGCCGTCAAAAGCTCCCCGTCGCTGCGCGCGTCGTCATAAAGACAGGCTTCAAAGCTTCCGCTGGAGCGAAAGCGTACCCAGCCGTATGCGTTTTCGTAGTAGTATATATTGCCTCCCTGGTCTTGTTCCTCCGCCTGCCCTATCAGCACGCTGACCAGTTCTGCCTCGCCCGATTTTGAGCGGACCACGCTATGCGCCTCCAGCTCGCAGCGGCCCGGTATTATACCCGGGCTTATCTCGATGCCGTTTTTTTCCATTATTTCGGTAAGCTGACCGCGCTCTCTTGCAGCTGCTCCGGCGTTGTTTATCCCGTCAAATATCAGTATTCCGCCGAACGCGAGGTTTACGCACAGCAGTATGATTATCGCGGCGCTTTTCAGTTTTCCCGTATCCATGATATCACCGTCCGAGCATGATCAGCGTACTGTCCACCGCGGGGCGAGCAGTTCCGAACCCCCGTCGTAGTATTCCAGCACCGCGCTGCCTCCCTGTTTCATCTCCGCCGCCGCGGCAGCCGCCTGCAGCTCCGGCAGCAGCTCGCAGTCAGCCGCGGTCCTTGTATAGGCTCTCAGCTTTATGCGAAGGTATACGAGCCCCCCGTTTTTGAATTCCGCTTCGGCGGCCGTATCGCCTCTCTGCGTTATCTTCAGTCCGTCGATGAAGTAATCGAAATACAGCCGCACGGCGCCGTCGGACTGCTCCATGCCCGTAAAATACAGTCCCTCGTCGCCCTTTCCTTCCTCCCGGATGCCTTCGAGCACGCTCCTCGCTTTTTCTATCATCGCGGCCGTACCCTCGGCCCGGATATGCGGCTTGTCCGAGGTATAGCTGACCGTTCCGTCGGGTCCGAACTTGACTATGCCGTTATCCTCGGGATATACGACGGTACCGTCCGCCTCGGTATAGCTCACAGACATCGACATGTCCGGTATGGTGCCCGATCTGCCGCTGCGGCCCGCCGAGGCTCGGACGGTGTGCACTTCGGGCAGAGTTTCAAGTATCAGCTCATACTTTTCGGCGTTTTTCAGGCTGTCCTTTTCAAAGGCGAATACCGCGCCGTTCGGGAAAAAGCTCGACAGCTCCGAAACGAAAGAACTCCATCTTGACATGGTCGAGCAGGTCTGGAAGCCGTCCGCGTTTTGAAAGGCGATATGCACTCCCCCGCTGCCGTCCGGGGACAGCATCATGCGGCGCGCGCTGCCGCTCACTCCGGCTCTCAGTTCCGTTCCGAGCCACAGTGCAAGGGCGTCGAGCGGTATATCCGCACCGTAATCCAGAAAAAGACCGGCTCCCGACAGCGCGGTGATCCACGCGCTCTCGCTCATCTCTGACAGCTTGGACGCGGAGCCGAGCGCCTCGCCCAGCGCGGCCGCGGTATGCCCGTACAGCTCCGCGATCTCCGCCGAGCTGTATTTCACGCCGTATCTCAGGCCGGTAGACGCGGAATACGCCGCGGTAAGAGGAAACGCCGCCGCCGTATATTCCGCGGGGTTTTCCTCCCTGTTTTCCGGCGCCGTGCCGTGTCTGCCCAGATTGTCAAAAATCCCGGTGAGGCTGCCCAAAACCACCGCTCCCGCCGTCAGCAGGATTATAAGCGCCGTTTTCAGCCGTTCTTTTCTTTTCATTTCTCCGGCGCCCCCGCTGCGGGAAGCACCACGGTCATCACGGTGCCCTTTCCCGGTTCGCTTTCCACGTCTATGCGTCCGTTATGCCGTCTTATGATCTCCGCAGCTATCGACAGCCCCAGTCCCGTGCCTCCCTGGGCTCTGGAGCGCGCCTTGTCAACCCTGTAAAAACGGTCGAATATCCTCGGTATATCCTCCGGGGGTATTCCTATTCCCGTATCGCTTACCGATATCCTCGCTTCCCGGCCCTGCAGCCATACCCGCAAAGCTATACTGCCGTTTTTCGGAGTATAGCGCACGGAGTTTGAAAGGATGTTGATTATAACCTGTTCTATTCTCGCCTTGTCGCCGTCTATCATCACGGCGTACGGGGGCAGTTCTATGGACAGATCGAGCTCATGCTTGGCCGCGTCGAGCCGCATGGCTTCATACACGCTTTTGGCAGAGTCCACGGCGTTGAACAGCTCGGTCCTGAGTTCCATTTCCCCGGCGTCGTACCTGCTGAGCGCGAGCAGATCCTGTACCAGCTTCGTCATACGGTCGCTTTCGCTGAGAATGACGGAAAGGAAATCATTCTCCGTCTCCCGCGGCAGCTCGCCCCCCGCGTCAACGAGAGTCTCCGCGTAGCTTCTGATATTGGTTATGGGCGTTCTCAGCTCATGAGATACGTTGGCGACGAATTCTCTTCGCATCTCGTCGCTGCGCCTCTGTTCGGTGATATCGTGTATCACCGCCAGGATGCCGCCCGAAGCGTCTTCGCCGTAAAACGGAGCAATGAATATCTCCAAAAATCTCTTCATTATGCTCCGTTCGCCCTCAATGACCTCCCCGCCCTTCATCCGAAGCACCCGGTCGAGGGGGGCCACGTCTCCGAACATTTCGTCAAAGCCCGGCTTTGTATCCGCAAGCTCCATGCCGAGCATGCGCTCCGCCGCGGGATTGTAGTGTATCATCTCCCCGTCGCCGGAAAAGGCGACCACGCCGTCTGTCATATGCAGAAACACCGTTTCCAGCTTGCTGCGTTCGTTCTCTATGTCGAGCAGCGTGTTGTGCAGGCGGTCGGCCATATCATTGAAGCTGCGCGTCAGCACGCCTATTTCATCCCTTGACTGCACCTCTATGCGCTGAGAAAAGTCTCCCGACGCGACACGGTCTGCCGCCTTGGTCAGGCTCTGCAGAGGTATGACCATGGTTTTTGACAGCAAGAACGAAAGAAGTATGCTTATTATCAGACCTACGATAAGGGCCTCGATGATGATGAAGATTATCTCATTGGTCAGCTCTCTTACCGTATATTTATTGTCTTTTACGCTTATGATATATGATTTCTCCCCGCCGTCTATCGGCACGGCAACGTCCATGTATTTGGCAGTGCTGTTGCTGGCGTAGCCGTTTTTTCCCGTAAGGGCCGTAACGATATTCGGCGTTATCTCCACGCTGTCCTCTCCCCCGGACGCGGCAAGCAGACTGCCCGTCTCTCCGTCAAGGACGTAATAGTTTCGCGTGCCGAAATCTATGCCGAGAAAGCCGGAATAAGCGTTGAGGATACTGTCGATCTGCGCCGCGCCGTCCTCGGAGGCCGCCGCCTCCCGCAGATCCTTAACGAATTCCTCTCCGGAAAACACCAGCTGCATCTGCTCGTAGAATTCGCTGAGGTAGAAGCCCATAACACCGCGGATAAGGAACGCGCTGACTACCGTCATCAGCGAGATTATGAGCAGCAGCAGTATAAGCACCAGCTTCATATGCAGTCCGCGATTATTGATGGTCCTCACCTTCTTTCCCGGAAATCGTTTATTTTGACGCCGCCAGATAATAGCCCGCTCCGCGCTTTGTGCACAGCAGCGTCGGATTTGCGGGATCATCCTCCAGCTTTTCTCTCAATCTCCTCACCGCCACGTCCACGGTGCGGGTATCTCCGTAAAAATCGTAGTTCCACACGTCGGCCATAAGTTCCTCGCGGGTGAACACGCGCCCGGCCGACAGCGCAAGATACTTTATCAGCTCGTATTCCCTCTGCGTGACCTCCACCGGCATGCCGTCCTTCATCACCGTCATGCCGTTTGCATCCACGCTGATGCGTCCGGCCCGGATAAGCTCCCCGGAGCCGTCCGGCGAAACGCTCCCGTCGCCAAGCACGGCCGCGCTGCGGCGCATGTTGGTCTTGACTCTCGCAAGCAGCTCCCGTACCGAAAACGGCTTTACCATATAGTCGTCCGCTCCGAGCTCGAGGCCCATTACCTTGTCCGTTTCCTCCTCGCGGGCAGTCAGCATGATTATCGGCGTCAGCCTGTCGCGCCTGCGTATCTCGCCGCATACCTGAAAGCCGTCCATATACGGCAGCATCACATCGAGAAGGATCACGTCCGGCGCGGAGTCCAGCGCCCTTTCAAGGCCCTCCCTGCCGTCGTACGCGGCGATCACCTCGTAGCCCTCGCGCCTGAGGTTGAAAGAGAGTATATCGACTATGCTTTTTTCATCGTCTACGACGAGCACACGTCCTCCCATTCCGGCCTCCTCCTCTCATTTTTCCAGAAACGCCGCCGCTTTCATGTATATCGCGACGGTCTTGGCGTCCGTTATCTCGTTTTCGAGGATCAGCTTTTTCACCTCGTCCATCCCGTACGACTCTATCTCCAGGAATTCGTC
>JAGDDB010000124.1 GCA_017958265.1 Oscillospiraceae bacterium
CGGGAGGCTCTTCTCCGTCTCCGCCCGGACCCTCTGACGATCCTTCGGGAGGTTTTTCTTCATTGTCGTCCGGGACGCCTTCGGGGGGCGCATCCTCCGCTTCCTGCGCGATCAACAGGTCCAACAGCGCCTCAGCCTGTGCCCGGTCTTCCTCGCCCTCCATTGCTCTTATCCTTTCGAGCAGGGCGTTATATGCCTCCATGCCGCGCTCGGCCAGGAGCATTTTCACGGCTTCACGGTTTTCACCAAGCAGCGCAATGAGCTCGGCGTCCGTCATGTCGGGCAATGTGTACTTATCCTCCGTGACGGCGGCAAGCGCCGCGAGTCTTTCAAAGGCCGCGTTTCTCAGCTCGTCGCTCTCCATGGCGTCGATCCTGTCAGCCAGCATCAGCGCCGCATCGCTCTCCGGCAGGGCAAGCACTTCTCTTATAAACCCGGTATTTTCATCGTCCGCGAGCCATAAGAGCAGCTCTTCGTCGTTCATGAATATCCACGGTATGAGCCGTACAAGCTCGCCTGTCAGCTCTTCGATGCGCTCCGAGACCCTGTCGGCGTCCTCTCCGGCCTCCATAAGCGCTGCTTTTTCAAGCAGTGCCGCCGTTTCGTCGCTCTGCGCGTCGGCAAGCAGCATCATCAAGTATTCCGCCGCCTCTTCATCGCATATCCATTCGGCGAATTCTTCGTCCGTCATTTCGGACCAGAAGTACGTCACGGGAGGCGGGTAATCTCTCAGGAGCTGTTTTATCCTCTCTGCGCACTGCCCGCGCTTCTCGCGGTCTCTTACGGAGTATATCCTCTCCGTCAGCGCCGCGCCTTCCTCGCTCTCGGGGTACCAAAGCAGCTGCGCAAGCTCGGCGGGCTCGGCCGGGTACATGAGCCATTCGGCGAATTCCTCGTCGGTCATCAGGCTCCAGGCGTATCTCCCGTCGCCCTGTTCAAGGCGTTTGAGATGATCGTAGGCCCGGAAGAACAGCCGGTCGCTTACTATGAGCTCCGTTCTGCGGTAGAGCTCGGCATACTGCTCGCTTTCCGCGTCGGAAAGCAGCTCCATGAGGATTTCCCTCATCATGGGATCGGTGACCAGCGCGCAGAACTCCTCATCCGAAAGCATCAGCAGGTCTGTGCCTTCGTCTTCCTCATCCTGCCGATCGAGGCGGGCAAATATGTCGTCTATGCGCGCGCATACGGTCAGATATGTCTCTTCGTCTTCGATGGCGTCTATCCTCTCCCAAAGAGCGTCGCATTCGTCTCCGCCCGCTGTGAGGATATCGGCTATCGCGTCAAAGGACGCGGGATCTCTTATCCAGGTCTCGAGGGACATATCGGAGAATACATCCCAGAAATATTCTGTCTCATCGGTCATCACGGGCTTTGCGTTTTTCGGCTCAACGGTACCCGTCGAGGTATCCGGCACGAGCTGTACCGACTTGGGCGGGCTGAGGGACATGGCGCCCTTTTTCACCGACAGCGCTCTGCTCCTTGTCGGCAGCACCAGGGTATCTCCCGCTGTGAAAGTGAACTGCCCGTTTATCTCGGCAGAGTGGTTTGTGCTGATAACGTCTTCATTTACCGTTATGCTTCCGTCGGCCACATCTATGGTCACGGCGTAGGCTATGGGCAGCATCTGCGCCGTAACATCTATGGGCTCTGCGCCGAGCTCCATGCCGGTGTACTGCTGCGTCGTCACTCCGGCATAGCCCGTCTCCGTCACTCCGCTAAGCGCCACCGTATCCGTCGCGGTGACTCCGCCGGGAAGTATATAATGGTATTTCAGTCCGAGCGTCCCGCGCTCTATCTCCGCGCCGTCGTCGCCGTCGGCGCTCTCTCCGTTTACGGTATAGGTCCTTGTCTCGGTCCCGTCCGTGTCCGTCAACGTGGTGAGTATTACCTTCTTGGTATTCTCAAGGTTAACGGTATTGTAGTCGTAGCGCGACACTCTCCGGTATGTTTCTTTATTATAGGTGAGCGGTACGAGCTCCACGGCGTTCCCGCCGCTTGTAAGGCTCACGCCCTCGCCGATGAACACTGCCTCGCCCGCCGCGTCGCTGCTGACCGTCGCATCGCTGCCGCTGCGCTCCAGCGCGACCGTGCCGCCGCCGCTCACGCGGTAGGCCGCAGAGTCAGTATCGGCGGTGAAGCTGTCCGAAAGGGCGACGCCCGCGGGGTACTCGCAGGTCACGTTCTCTTTGTAAACGGTCTCCGTCACGTCCTGGCGGTGGAGTATCTGCGCGTTGGCGGATATGTCGAGGTAGATGAGGTAGGCGCCGTCCGAACTCGGGTCGGAGCCGAGGGCGTATTCGCCCTCGTTGGCGGGTATCTCGAAATAGTAAAGCGCTTTTTCCTGGAGGGAAGACTGCGTCTTTATCCACGCGGTATTGAACTTCATCGTATATCCGGCGGGCAGGCTGTCATATCCGCCCGAGTAACTGTTATCGGCATATTTGTATATATACGGGTCCGCCGGGTCGTCCGTGCCGTAGATCATGCTTATTTCTTTGATATCGTAAATTTCCTCGAATTCATTGCGGAAGATCTGATGGAGGGTAAAGAAGCTCTTGTTTCCGTTGTAATATGTGCCGGCGAAGAAATTGATAAAGCCCTTTTCCTGAAGGTGGAAATCTATGCTGCTGGTAGGAAGCTCATAATTAAAGTGATCGTCACCGTTTATCAGCACATGCGGTGCAACTACCAGACTGTCCTTGCTTATGCTCGTCTTCATGAAATGAAGGCCGAAAACGTTGGTGGGGTTGCCCTCAGTCAATACATTGAGCAGCGCCGCCTTTGAGGCTGCGTACTTTTCATACGCGCTTTCTTCCGCGGCCGTAATGATATGCCCGCCCCCGGCGTTTATCGTATAAATTTTATCTCTGCCGCCCGATTTTAGAAACACTTTGTTTGAAAATGA
>JAGDDB010000125.1 GCA_017958265.1 Oscillospiraceae bacterium
CGCCCTTTTCGGCTCGGCCGGAGACAACATCCGTCTGCTTAAGAAGATAATAAAAGTTCAGAAAGGGCTTTTGGAGAAGCAGGGCATGTCGGAAATGCCGCTTGTGCTCACGATATACAAGGAAGTCGAAAAATATTGGTACGGCTCCCC
Source organism: Oscillospiraceae bacterium (assembly GCA_017958265.1). Classification (GTDB taxonomy): domain Bacteria; phylum Bacillota; class Clostridia; order Oscillospirales; family Oscillospiraceae; genus UBA1246. Next base: position 151 of record JAGDDB010000125.1, read on the forward strand.
GGATGCGGAGGGCCTGCGCTATTGGGACGAGCTGGACGGGGTCACCGTAATGATGACGGACGACAATTTTGCCAACATGCGCACTCTGCCCGCGGAAAGTGAGCGCGGCAGACCGGGCGGCTGGGGCATGTATTATCATTTCGATTATCACGGCGGTCCCCGCTCATATGAATGGGTCAACGTCACCCCGCTCGCCAAGATCTGGGAGCAGATGAGCATGGCCTATGACTACGGCGTCAGAGAAGTCTGGGTAGTCAATACGGGAGATCTCAAGCCCATGGAACTGCCGATCTCCTATTTTCTCGATCTCGCCTATGATTTTGACTCCCTGGGCACCCGGGGCATAAACAGGATCGGCGAATATACCCTTGCCTGGGCCCGCGCGCAGTTCGGGCGCTGCGGCGAGCGTGCCGTCGCTCTCGCGGCGGAAATACTTGACGGCTACACGCGCATGAGCGGAGCCAGAAAGCCGGAGATCACCTTCCCCTACACTTACAGTCTGCTTCATTATGACGAGGCCCGCCGCATGCTGGATCTCGCTCTCGCCCTCGAGGCGAAAGCCGAACAATGCGCGGCTCTTATAGACCGGGAGCTCGCGGACGCCTTTTACCAGCTTGTTTACTATCCCGCGGTGGCGACCGCGAACGTGATCAAAATGCAGATCTACGCCGGGCTGAACGAATGGTACTGCCGCGAAAAAAGCGCTCTCGGCAATGAATACGCCCGTCTCGGCTGGGCCTGCGTGGAAAAAGACAAGGAAATGCAGGCTTACTACAACAATAAGATGTCGGGCGGAAAATGGCGCGGCATCATGAGCTCTCCCCACGTGGGCTACCGTATGTGGACTCCCGACAGCGGCGCGTATCCTGACTATAAAAAAATCGTCCCGACCGACGGCAGCGTACTGATGGTAAACGCAGCGGGCAAATATTCCGCCTGTACCGACGGCGGCGAGACCTCGCTTCCCGCTTTCAGCGAAAGCGGAGGGGAAAAATACCGCATCACCGTGTCCAACGGAGGCAAAACTCCTTTTGTCTGCCGTCTCGAGGCGGACGCGGACTGGATACTGCTCGACCGAAATGAGGATATCATAAGTACCGGCGCGGATTTCTTCGCGTCTCTCAGGCCCGGCGTTTTGAACGCGGACAGCGAGGCAGGCATCACCGTCACGGGAGCCGGACAGAAGGTCGTAATAAACGTAAAGGCAAACATAAGAGACCTGTCGGCGGCGCCGGAAGGCGCGTTTGTGGAAAGCGGAGGGATCGTATCCGTTGAAGCGGAGCATTTTTCCGCCCGGGCGGAAGGCGGCGGAGCGGAGTGGAAGCTCATCGAAAACTACGGACGCACTCTTTCGTCAATGAAAATGTATCCCGATACTCTCTCCTTTGAAGACTTCCGTGAAGCACCGTATCTTGAATACTCTTTTTTCCTCACTTCCCCCGGCAGCTATACCCTGACCGTATTTACCGCTCCCACAAACAACCTCGCCGAAAACGGCGCTCTGCGATACGCCGTTTCCTTCGACTCGGCTCCCGCGGTCGTCGGCAACGCGCTGCCCGAGGGCTATACCGCCGGCAGCTACGCCGACAATCTCTGGCAGGATACCGTAATGGACAACATACACCTTTCCCGCACGGTCCACGAGCTGAACCCGGGAGCGCATACTCTGCGTTTTTACGGCATGGACGCCGGGCTTGTGCTGCAGAAGTTAGTTCTTTCTTCCGCTCCCCTGCCCGGATCGTATTTCGGCCCGCCCGAAAGCGGCCGCGCGCCCGGGCGCGAATGACCGCCCCGGCGCAGTCAAGAAAAAACGAAAGACCGACGAATAAAAGACCGCGGGTCATACCGGCCCGCGGTCTTTTATTCGCTTCAGCGCTTCGGCTCCGCGGTATCCCGAGGTCTCTCGGTAGTCAATGCCGGGCCCGCCGAGCCGGGAGCTCCGTTTTCGCTCCCGCCGTTCAACATGCCGCCGTCTCTGTTCTC
>JAGDDB010000126.1 GCA_017958265.1 Oscillospiraceae bacterium
GCCGCGGCGGCGATAGCGCTGGAATGGCATTATGAAAACAGCGCACCCCTTCGCCTGGCGGTGCTCGACGTGGGGCAGGGGCAATGCGCCGTGCTCTCATCAAAGGGATACACCGTCATGGTCGACTGCGGAGGCAGCCTGCGGGAAAACGCGGGGGACATAGCCGCGGACTATCTCGATTCGATGGGCGAAGGGCAGGTGGACTGCCTTGTGCTGACGCATATGCATTCCGATCATATCAACGGCGTCGCGGAGCTGATGAGACGGAAAAAAGTCAAAAAGATCCTGGCATGCGAGGAAAATGACGAAATAGTCGACTGCGCGAAGGAAAACGGAACGCTCATATTCTATGTTTTCCATAACGATGAGGAATTCGACGGTGGAGCGGCGCGCTTCAGGGTCATTCGTCCGGTGGGATACACGGAGGATAACGAATGGGGCCTTTCGGTGCTGTGCTCGGCGGGGGATACGGACGTGCTCATCACCGGAGATATGAGCAGAGAGACCGAACTGCTTCTTATGGAAAAGGAAGAGCTTCCGGATACGGAGGTAATGATCGCCGGGCATCACGGCTCGGCAAACTCGACCTCCGAGGAGCTGCTTGAGGCGGTCAGACCGGAGCTTGTGATAATATCGTCGGGCAGGAATTACTACGGACACCCGGCGGGCAAGACTCTGGAGAGGATAAAAAAGGCGGGCGCCTCATATATGCGGACGGATGAAGAGTGAGACGTCGTTTTGACCTACGGAAAGCGGAAGGGCTGAGCCGGGCTTCGGCCTTCATCGGATAAAACCGTTTTTGATCGAAAGGAACGGTAATAAAAGTGAGCGATATTGACATCAACGAACTTAAAAGGCAGCTGAAAAGCGGCGAGACGGGCAATCTTTATATCCTTTACGGCGTGGAAGGATATCTCAGGGAGCATTATCTGGCCCAGCTGCGGAAAAGCGTGCTGGGCGCGGACGACGATCCTTTCAATCTCCGCCGCTTCGACGGCAAGGGGCTCGGAACGGACGAGCTTGCCGAGGCGGTAGACTCCTTTCCGTCGTTTGCCGAGCGCAGCTTTGTGGAGGTGCGCGACTTTGACCTTTTCAAGGCCTCCGGCGAGGAGGCGGGAAAGCTGGAGGAGATACTGTCGTCCGTTCCGGAGTACTGCTGTCTTGTATTTATATACGATCTTGTCGAATATAAGCCCGACAAGCGCAAAAAGCTTTACGGCGTGATAAAAGACAAAGCGGCGGTGGTCAATGTGCCGGCGCAGGAGCAGGGAGCCCTTGTGCGCTGGGTGGAAAAACATTTTGAGCATTACGGAAAAAGCATATCCCGCGAGGACGCGAAATACATGATATTCCTCTGCGGAGATCTCATGGACACTTTGAATAATGAGATAAGCAAAGTTGCCCTTTACGCCTCCGGCGAAACGGTGACGAAGGCCGATATAGACGCCGCCGCCTCGCCGACGGTGGACGCGGTGGCATATGAGCTGACAAACGAACTGTCCGTAAAAAACTATGACAAGGCCGCTGAGGTGATGAGCCGCCTTTTCCGCCTCAGCGAGGAGCCGATCATGCTTCTGGCGCTGATAGGCAGCCAGGTGCGCAGACTGTACTGCGCTTATGTGATAAAGAAAGACGGCGGAGGCGTGGGGGATATAAAGGAACAGCTGGGCCTGCGCAGCGATTATCACGCCAGGATACTGAGCAAAAACTGCTCGTCGTTTTCGGACGGCTGGTACAGAAGGATACTGCGCCTGTGCGCCGAAACGGATCTGAAAATAAAAAGCTCCGGAGGAGATCCGGAGCAGCTGCTTATAAGTCTGTTTCTTGAAATGGCAGGCGGGGAGATGCGGGGACATGCCTGAAAAACTCAAAATACGCGAAGCCATAGTCGTAGAAGGGCGGTATGACAAAAATACGCTGAGTCAGGCTGTGGACGCCGTGATATTGGAAACGGGAGGCTTTGGGATATTCAGCAGCGAGGAAACGGTCAAGCTGCTGAAATTCTACGCGGATCGCGTCGGCCTGATCATACTCACTGACAGCGACGGAGCGGGTTTCACCATCAGGAACCGGATCAAGGGCTGTATCGCGGCGGACAGACTGAAGCATGCCTATATCCCCGACGTCTACGGCAGAGAAAAGCGTAAAAGAACAGCTTCGAAAGAAGGCAAGCTCGGCGTGGAGGGCATGGACGGAGAAACGCTGAAGCAGTGTCTTATACGCGCCGGCGCGACGGTAGAGGGAGAGGAAGCCGGGAAAAAGAGCGGGCTCGGCCGATGGGACATGTACAGCCTGGGCCTGAACGGCAAGCCGGGCAGCTCGGCCAAACGGGCGGAGCTTTGCCGCAGGATCGGACTGCCGGAAAGACTCGGCGCGGACGCCCTGCTCGACGCGCTGAACACAATGGGCCTAACGGCGGCCGACGATATCTTCGATGCATACAGATGAAAGCACTCCCACAAGCAGTATCGCTGCCGGAAGGCTGAAAAGCTCCCGCGATATTCGATAGCATATGTAAGTGCTCACGGTCAGACCTCCGCTCACGGCGTATGCCGCCGCGGCGCCTGCCATGAGCGGGCAGGACATAACAAGAGAAAGCTTCAATACGAAATAGGCCGCGTCACACATACCGCCGACGCGGTCGATTATTTTTTTGAGCACGATATCATCCTCCTTTGCGCCGCCTGCGCTTTTAAGATAACAAAAGACACATTATATTTGCAAGCGGTAAATTTTGAGATAAAAACAGAAAAAATTGACTAAAAAGACCGCGGGGACAACGGAAAAAATTGTACATTGTGTATTGACTTTCGAAAAACAATGTTGTATCATTTTGATATAATAAGATAACTATAAACAACAAATCGCAGAACAATAAATTGATACGGACAGGCTGTGAGATAAGTCATATGAGATATGTCGGAATTGCAACGCTGATAGTTTCTTTTGCGGCTGCGATATTGTGCCCGATCACTACGGCCGTTTTCCGGCGCAGACGTATAGGAGCGGCGGCCGCGGTGCTGTCGTGCGCGTTTATGGCCGCGGCGTCGGCGTCACTGCTGTTCCTGCTAATAAGCGGAGATTATTCGGCACAGTACGTTTTCAGAAATACCGACAGCACGCTGCCTCTGATATACAGGATCTCGGCGTTTTGGTCCTCCTCGTCCGGCTCGATGATGCTTTGGGCGCTGTGCAGCTCGGTGATTTATCTCGTGATAAGGCTGTGCCGCCGGGGAAAGAATGAAAACAGGGGCTTTATAAACTGCCTGTCGATCACGGTTTCGTCGGTCAATCTGCTGTTTCTGGTTTTTATCCTGTTTATAAATAATCCCTTCGCCTATGCCGGAGCAAATGCCGACGGCCTCGGTCTCAACCCCACGCTGCAGAGTCCCGGAATGGTGATCCATCCTCCGCTCGTGATGATCGCTTACTCGCTGATTTTTGTCGCCTTTGCCGCCGCGCTTTATGAGCTCGTGTATTCCGACGGCGCGGAAAAGGGCACGGGAGAGCGCTTTTCGCTGCTGGGCTGGACGGTACTGACTCTCGGAATAATCAGCGGGGGGATATGGGCGTATACCGAGCTGGGCTGGGGCGGATATTGGAGCTGGGACGCCATAGAAAACTCGGCTTTCGTAACCTGGCTGCTGTGTTCGGCGTATATCCATCTGCATACGATGAAAGGCAGGGACGCGGTGGGTCCCAAGACGCTGTTCGTGCTTTCGTCGGCAACGGTTTTTTCGATCCTTTTCGGGACCTTCCTTGCCCGCAGCGGAGTGATCGAATCCGTACACGCATATTCCGGCCGCGCTTCCTCGAAGGGCTTTTTCGCGCTGATCCTCGCGGCGGCGGTGATAGTTTTCGTCGTAGTTTACATAATTTCCTCGCGAGGAAAAAAAGCGGCAAAGGGCGGAGAACGAAGCAGCTTCATGCGGTATCTGCCTCCGCTTTGGATGATACTGTGCGCGATAGTCATAGCTGCGATGACGCTGTCGCCGCTGTTCCCGATTAGACCGGAGATAGACGAAAAAACATATGACACGGTGTTCGGTACGGCCGGGACGGCGCTGATGCTTATGATGAGCGCGGGTTTTGCCGTTGCCGGGCTGCCGAAAAAGCGGGCGTGGATCGTTTCGGTCATTGCGCTCGCGGCGGGAGCGGCGCTCGTTCCGATGCCGGGCTTTGCCGTATACGGCGCTTTTACGCGCGTGCTTTTGTCGCTGAATGCGGCATGTCTCGCGGCAATGTGTCTGAGCTTCATAGCCTACAGCGGCAGGTTCCTTCGCAGCGGCAGAGCGTTTGCGGTATTTATGCTCCACCTTGCCCTGACCGTAACGGCGATAGGCCTGATAGGTTCGCGGGGCATGAAAACCGAGCTGACATATATACTCGATCCCGGGGACAGCTTTTATCTGTCCGGGCACAGCGTGGAATATAATTCCTTTGAACTGAAACGGGAGGATAACTCCACAAGCTGGATATTTGCCCTGCACCACGGCGGAAAAGGCGCGGAAAAGGACGCCGTGATAAGCATGACGCTGGACGAAAAGCAGGGTATATACACTTCAAAACCGTTCGTGAGCCGTTCGACTGCGGAGGATTTCTTCCTGATAGCGGAGAACGCCGCGGACGACGGAGGACTGCTGCTGAAGGTGATCATATCAAGATGGATATCTTTCCTTTGGGCCGGTCTGGGATTGATGCTGCTGTCGGCAATATATATTTACATAGAAAAAAGCGTAAAGCGCAGCTGATAAATGCGAGGAGGAATGGAAAAAAGATGAGCAAAAGGGTTTTCAAGGCAGTGATGTGTTCGCTTATACTGCTGCTGCTGATCTCATGCGCGGCGCATGTGGCGAACGAAGGCAAGAGCACGCCCTCGGCGGGGACTCCGGGAGTGCCGACGGCTGTCGAAGCAGAAAGCCTGTCGGCGGTCATATCGGGCGGAAAGGTCCCCGTAGAGTATCTTGAGCCGGACGCGTATTCCGCGAAACGTCTTGCCGAAGGCAAGGCGATGTTTGAGGAAAAATGCGCCATTTGCCATGCCGAGAGCGGAAGAGACATGGTTTATTTCGGCGATCCCGATTTCAACTCCGCACGCGTTATAGGCAGCGTGAAAAAATTCGTCGGCGCCGCGACCGATCCGGAGATAGGCGAGAAGGTATTTGAGTATCTTCGCTACAACAACGACGGCCCCTTCAACGGCCAGGATGAGCCCTTCCTGCAGCCCGGTCCGCTGGATCTCGAGCCCGGCGTGATCAATCCCGTGCTGTATACGGACGATGATTTCTGGGGCGCGCTGACAGGCCACAAGACGCCCACGGCGGAGGATATCGATGTATCTACCCTGTGGGACAAATACGACATGAAGCGCGTCATGCTGCCATACACCGTGGCAAGCTGGGCCGAATTCATGCCCCACGAGGTGCCGCTGCCCAAGGCAATGAAAGAAGTGGACGATCTGTTCAAGCAGCAGGGCTACAATATGAACTCTCTGCCGTTCAACGATCAGGGCATGGGCATCTGGTTCAACTATCTCTCCAACAGCATTTATACGAGAAACCAGTTCGGATCGCATGATTTCTGGAAGTTCGACCGCTCCAAGGACGCCATTGAGGCCGTTTACAGCACCTCGCTGCTGTGCAAGCTTGGCGTTATCGATTTCGAATACGGCCTGCCTCAGAGAGTGAACGGCGAATGGAACGGCGAATGGGCATGGGGCCCGTATGAGAACACCATACTGTGGGGTCCCGGATCCAACCTGGACAATCTCAACAGCTACGGCATCAACCCCTTTGAGAGCATATACTCCAGAGAAGCTTACAGAAACAAATTGACGCAGTATTCCACCATGTTCGTCACGGGCAGTTTCCAGCCCTCGGCTTTCTTCTGGTACGCTTCCATGCCCTGGGGCTGCAAGACCTATGACGCCGGCCTCTTCGGCGGCAGGAACGTTCAGGTATTCACGGGCATGATGGGCTTTGCCGAAATGTGGAAGCATTCGCAGACCTATACGGGCAAGGGCTACTTCGGCACCGACGGCATTGACGACTACGGCGCCGCCACGAGGAAGTATCTGCTTGACATGTACTGGATGTATGAGGGCCTGCCTTACTACTTCGGCGACACATCCACGGTAAAGAACGTGTTCCTCGAAATGATCTACAGACAGTGGACCGCGTCCATAGGCGTTACGGACGAGCAGCTGAGAACGCTTATAAGCGACTCCTACAACCTGCCCGACGGCGACAGAGACGCGGAAAGATACAATACCGTCGTTCAGGCATTTGAGAGACTGTCGTCCTCGATGACCGACGAGGAAAAGGACTTCGTAAGAGCGTATGTCAGAAGGATATATCCCGACAATCCTCAGAATTACGCCAGCCCCTTCGAGCCCGCCAGATGGGAGCTGGTCGATCCCGCCCCGGCCGCGCCGGTCGTGATCGCTCTCGGCTCCGACAGAGCGTATGTCGGAGAAGAGTACACCCTCAGGATACTCAGGGCTCAGTCCGAAGACGGCGACATAGCCGTGAGCGCGTCCGGTCTGCCCGAGGGCGCCGTACTGGAGGCCAAGAAGGGCAACTGGTCCATCGGCGACACGGACTATTCGATAAAATGGACGCCGACGAAGGATCAGATAGGAAAGACCTATACGATAGAGATCGAAGGCAAGAGCTCCATGGGCTCGGCAAAGACGACTTTCGACGTAACGGTGCAGGCGGGCAAGGATGAGATCGCCATTGAGCCCGTCGGACCCTATACCGTATACGCGGGACAGGAGCTCAGCTTCCCGATCACGGTAAATCGCTACGATATAGGCAAAATGAACTTTGTTCTTGAGGACGGCTTCGGCACCGTTATGAACAACTACGGCGACACGGCCGGAATATACACGGTGCGGACCACGAGGGATGACGTAGGCACTCACAAGGTGAAGGTCACCGCGATAGACGAGAACGGCGACGCGGCTCAGGCGGTGATAGATATTACCGTCGTTGACAACAGCCCGCCCGTTGTCAAGATAACCGGCGGCTCCGGTCCGGGAAGCAACAAGAACATATACAGAGCCAGAGCCGGCGAGACATTCACCATCGAATTCGACGTGACCGATCCGGACGGCGACACTTATGAGATAAGCAAAAATCCCGAGTTCCCCGGATTTATCTACGGCAACACCTACTCCTACACCGTTGAGGACGCCATGGCCGAGAACTTCCCGGGACCGAACGTGCTTACCTTCTACATCAAGGATAC
>JAGDDB010000127.1 GCA_017958265.1 Oscillospiraceae bacterium
CGCGCGGCGTAAAAAATACAGCCGCGGGACGCCGGCGGCAAAAAGAGAATTCCCGGCTGCAGGAGCCGGGAATTTTCTTTTTCTGCTTATTTAACTACTTTTTTAAGTAAAGCAAGGACCGCCGCATAGAAGCTGTAGCGTAAAGCGGCAGACAGACCCTCTTCGCAGAATACGTTGAGGAACATCTGGAACGACCTTGCCTGAGCTGCAAGAACGATGCCGTCGACAAGATAATAAACAACGGCTGCGGCCGCGCAGCAAAGGAACACGAACGCGAGTATGGGAGCCGCCTTGGAGCAGAGGTTGATCACAGCGTTGGTGAAAGCGCCCTTCTGACGCGGAGGCGCCTGATAATACTGCTGCTGATATTCCGGCTGCTGTGCCTGCTGAGGCTGCTGTTGATATTGCGGATTCTGATTCATAATGACCCTCCTGATTATTATTTCGTTTGTTGTATTTTACAATATGTTTACGCATATGTCAACCCTTTTTTGCTTTTTTGCCGGACAAAAACCGAAGAAAATCGCATTTTGTTCATAATTTATTCACAATTGTCCCGTACCGGAGCAATAAAAGCGGATTTTAAGCGCAAAATATACAAAAAAAGCGCCCCGCGTTTGTAACATTTTTGCAAAAGCACTTGCATTCGACGCGATTTTGCGTTAAAATCTATTTATTGGAATATATATGTTATTTTTATAAAGGAGAAGCGAAAAATGAGCAACAAACTGTTTCAGGGAATGATGTACCAGATGCGCGACGCCGTCGACAGAGAGATAGGGATACTCGACGACAAGGGGATCGTTATCGCGTGCAGCAAGGTCGAAAAAATGGGCAGCGAGCACAAAAACGTTATCGACGAACTGAACTACGCGAGCGATATACTTACCGCGGGCGGGTATACCTACCGTCTTATCGGCTCGCGCGCAAGGATAGAATACGTTGTGTTCGTGGAGGGCGAGGACGATACCGCGCGCAGCGTTTCGGCGCTGCTTTCGGTTTCGGTTTCCAACCTTAAATCGCTTTACGACGAAAAATACGACAAAACCAATTTCATAAAGAACATAATACTTGACAACATCCTCCCCGGCGACATCTACATAAAATCCAAGGAGCTTCGCTTCGACAGCGAGGTGAACCGCGTCGTTATGCTTATCCGCTTCCTCAACAGCTCGGAAGTGATCCCGTACGATATCATTCAGAACATGTTCCCGGATAAGACTCACGATTACGTTATAAGCATAAGCGAAACGGACATAGTGCTTGTGAAGGAGCTTCGCGGCAACACCGATTCCAAATCGCTGAAGCAGATCGCGCAGAGCATTGTCGATACCGTGCAGAGCGAGTTTTATCTGCGAGTCGTTATCGGCATCGGCTCCGTGGTAACAAGCGTCAAAGAGCTTGCCCATTCATATAAGGACGCGCAGGTGGCGCTTGAAGTCGGCAAGGTGTTCGATACCGAAAAGAACGTTATAAATTACGAGAATCTCGGCATAGGCAGGCTTATTTACCAGCTTCCCACGACCCTGTGCGAAATGTTCCTGCAGGAGGTGTTCAAGCGCGGATCGCTGGAAAGTCTGGACCGCGAGACGCTGCAGACGATACACGCCTTCTTCGACAACAACCTGAACGTTTCGGAGACTTCCAGAAAGCTGTTCGTGCACCGCAACACGCTGGTCTACAGGCTTGAAAAAATAAAGAAGCTTACCGGGCTCGACCTGCGCGAGTTCGACCACGCGATCACCTTTAAGGTCGCGCTGATGGTGAAAAAATACCTTATAAGCAAGCCCTCCATTTATTAATCCTTTACGGGGAACTGAAGTATGATTAATTTCGAAAACGTTTCGATGGAGTACCGCAACGGTACGGCCGCCGTGAACAACGTTACGCTGAAAATAGAAGACGGGGAGTTCGTTTTCCTTGTCGGGCATTCCGGCGCGGGCAAGACGACTCTTACCAAGCTGATGATATGCGAAGAGCGCGTCTCCTCCGGCAAGCTGGAGGTCAACGGCTATCATCTGGAAAAAATACATTCCTGGAGCATCCCGAAGCTGCGCCGCACGATGGGCGTGGTCTTTCAGGATTTCAAACTGTTCGATAAAATGACGGTTTACGAAAACGTGGCGTTCGCGATGCGCGTGGTGGGGGCGAAGCCTTCGCTCATACGCAAGCGCGTGCCGTTCTTCCTGGACGTCGTGGGGCTTTCGCTTAAGGCGGATTCCTTCCCCAACGAGCTTTCGGGCGGGGAACAGCAGCGCGTGGCGTTCGCCCGGGCGCTGGTGAACAACCCGCACACGGTCATAGCCGACGAGCCGACGGGCAACGTGGACGTAGACCTTACCGAAGACATTATGGAGCTGCTTCTTAAAATAAACAAGCTGGGCAAGACCGTCATCGTCGTCACCCACGATATGAACATAGTGAACAGCTATAAGAAGCGCGTCGTACGGATAGAACAGGGCGAAATAGTTTCCGACAAGACGGGAGGCGATTTCGAGCAGTGATGAAACCGAGCACCTTCTTTTACAATATCGGGCAGGGGTTCAAGGGCATATTCCGCAACAGCGTGATGACCGTCGCCTCCGTACTCGTGCTCGTCGCGTGTATGATACTCGTCGGCACGTTTTATATAGTGATCGACACGATCGACCGCAATTTCAAGGCTATAAACGATCTTAACGTTATAGAAGTCAAGCTGAGCAAGGATTATTCCGACGACCAGGTGGCGCAGATCGGCAAGGCGCTGGAAGAGATCTGCCGGAGCTCGCCGATAATCGACGATATGCCGGTGTTCGTTTCGGCGGACGAGCACGGCGAAAGAATGAAAGAAATGTTCGACGACGCCGGCTGGATCGACGAGATAATAAAAAGCGGCAACCCTCTTCGCGCAAGCTACCGGCTGGAGTTCCGCAACTTTTCGGATTTCGACGAGGTGACGCGCGTCCGCAACCGCATCGACTCCATTACCATAACCGACGAATCCGGCGCGCAGACCGACGGCGTTGATTCCAAGGACATCAAGGATTATATCGAGCTCTACGGCACCGTTATGAGCGTTAAGAACACGCTTTACATCGCCGGCATCTGGCTGCTTGCCATTTTGCTTATAATATCGCTGTTCGTAATAATGAACACGATAAAGCTGGGAGTGTTTGCCCGCAGGAACGAGATCACCTTTATGCGTCTGTGCGGCGCGACAAAGGCGATGATAAGAATGCCTTTCATGGTGGAGGGCATAATCATCGGCATTTTCTCGGCGGCGCTGGCATTCGGGATAGAGTATTACCTGTTCAAATACCTGCTTACGGACATAGTCCGTTCCGCAACGAGCAACGCCACCGGCAGCGCCGACATTATTCTGGGCGAGTTTTCGGAATACGCGCTGCCGCTGGGGATCGGATTCCTTGCGATAGGACTTTTCGCGGGGATAGTTTCCTCCGGGATCTCGCTTAAAAAATACCTTAAAGCATAGAGTTCAAACAGCCGTTCGCATATTCGCCAAAGGAGGCGCAAAAATGAAGAAGATATCACGTTTGCTTTCGTTCGTGCTGTGCGCGTCGCTGATCGCCGCACTTTCGTCGGCCTTTGCGCCGGTGAAGCATATCCGGGCGGAGGAGCGTACAATATTCCAAATCGAAAGCGAGCTTAAAGAATGCCAGAGCATGCTGAACGCGCTTAAAAGCGAGCTGGCGGGGATAACCTCCGACATAGCGGAGCTGGAACGCCAGTCCGGGCAGACCGACAAGCTTCTGGAATCCTATCAGGCGGAAATAGAAGCGCTGCAGGCGGAATACGACATAAATATCGCCATCAAGGAATCCTACGATCACAAGAAGGCGGACGTAGCGGCACAGATCGCGATGACGGAGGAGAATTACAACTACCACCGCGATATGTATAAAAACCTTATGCAGTTCATATACGAAAACAGCAGCGTGAACACCTTCGAACTGCTGTTTACCTCGGACAGCATAGCGGATTATCTTTCCAAGCGCGACAATTTCAACGATATAATGGATTCCGCCGCGGGAATAATGCGGCAGATAAAAAACAACGTTTCCGACCTGGAAATACTGCAGGCCGATCTTTCCGAAACTCAGCAGATCTACGAAAAATATCTTTCCGACCTTGCGAGGAGCGAGCTGGAGCTGCAGAGCAAGATAAAGCAATACGAAACGATCGCCGAATCGCTTGGGCTGAACGCCGAGGAGCTGCGCGAGCAATACTCCGGCAAGAACGCAAAAGTGGCGGAGCTCAGCGCCAGGATCAAAAAGCTTGAGGAAGAACGCAACGTGTTCTACTCCAGGGACTCCGTGTTCATGTGGCCGCTGAAGCCCTACGTTTCCTACCGGCTCACGAGCTATTACGGCTACCGCGGCAATCCTTTCGGCGGCGCCGGGACCGAATGGCACAGCGGCATAGACCTTGCCTGCGCAGTCAATTCCGAAATAGTCGCCTCGCGCACGGGGACGGTCACCACCGCCGGCTGGAACGGTGGCTACGGCAACTGCGTGGTCATTTACCACGGAAACGGCATTTCCACCCTTTACGGGCATATGAACAGGATCGCCGACGGGATTAAAGTCGGCACGACGGTACAGAAAGGCCAGGTGATCGGCTACGTCGGCACGACGGGGCGTTCCACCGGTTACCATCTGCATTTCAGCGTGCTTAACACCAACGACCCAAGCAACATGGGCGGATACGTCAATCCGGATAAATATCTGCCCGACGGATATTACCAAAAACGATAACGGCGTTCGGGTAAGAATATGTTCAAAAAAAGATTATCTCCGTTCGCCTGCGTCATCATTTCCCTGCTCTGCTGTATCGTTACTTTCGTGGCGGTTTACTCGCTCGCCTCGGTCGAAAGGGACCGTGCCGTGAACGCCGCGCGCGAAAAGGGAGCGCAGACGGGAAGCGCCGCGGCGGACGCCTCCGACGCAGGCGACGACGCAGCGCGTTACGAAAAACTGAAAAGCATCATCGATTACACAAAAGCGCATTTTCTGTGGGATATCGATGAAAATAAGATGTGGGACGCCGTGTATTCCGCGGCGCTCAACTCGTTAGGCGACCGCTACACCTTTTATATGACCGCGGACGATTACATCGCCAACTGGACGCCCTCCGGCGGACTGGTCGGGATAGGCGTACGCTATGCCGACGACTACACCGACGGCGTGTTCATAGTCGAAGTTATGGAGCGCGGTCCGGCATACGCCGCCGGGATAAGGCGCTGCGACGTTATTACGGGCGTGGATTCGATCGAATCCGACGGCACGAACCGCGACGCGCTTGTGGAAGCGGTACGCGGAGAGCCCGGGACCGAAGTGAAGCTCACGGTTCTGCGCGACGGCAAAAAGTTGAGCTTTAACGTCGTGCGGGAGCCGCTCCCGGGGGACAGCGCATACAGCATCGATCTGGGCAACGATACATGGCTGGTATGCATAACCACTTTCAGCAACGACGATTCGGCAAAAGATATTATTGCGGAAATCGAAAAAGTGCGTTCGCTGGGCGCCGAAAAGCTGGTGTTCGACCTGCGTGGCAACCCCGGAGGCTCTTTGGACCAGGTGGTGGAAACGCTGGATTATCTGCTTCCGGAGGGCGATATTGTGAGTTACAACGATCTTTCCGGCACAAAGCAGACCGAACGTTCCGGCGCAAGCTTTTTGGATATGCCGATGGCGGTCGTCTGCGACGACAGCACGGTTTCCGCGGCGGAGCTGTTCACCGCGGCGATGAAGGACTACAAAGCCGCAGTTGTTGTCGGGAAAACGACCTTCGGCAAAGGAATAATGCAGTATATACGCACTTTCAAGGACGGCAGCGCGGTTTCGGTCACCACCTCTTACTACTACCCTCCCTCCGGCGTGAACTACCACGAAAAGGGAGTGGAGCCGGACTACACCGTTGAAGACGACCGCCCGAGAGGCAGCGCGTACTTTATCGATCCGCTCAACAACGACTACCAGCTTAAAAAGGCATTCGAGCTTTTGAACAAATAAACCGAAATAATAATAAAACAAACATAAAAGAGGAGTTACCATGGCAAAACAGATCATCGTTTCCCACGAAGGGCTTAAAAAGCTTCAGCAGGAGCTTGAACATCTTAAAACAGTAAAGCGCAAGGAAGTGGCGCAGGCGATCCAGAAGGCGCGCGCATACGGCGACCTTTCGGAAAACAGCGAATACGACGAAGCGAAGAACGAGCAGGCGGAGATAGAGGGCAAGATCGCACATCTGGAAGCCACGCTCGAAAACGCGATAGTGCTTGACGACAGCGACCTCGGCACCGACAAAGTAAACGTCGGCAACAAGGTTACCGTTCACAACATCGACGAGGGCGAGGAAACCGAATACAAAATAGTTTCCACCACCGAAGCCGATCCGATACAGAACCTTATCAGCGACGACAGCCCTCTGGGCAAAGCTCTTATCGGGCAGCGCAAGGGCGACAGCATCAACGTCGAAACGCCTATCGGCGTGATAAGATACACCATAACCGACATTTCCAAGTAAAAAAGGATTTTGATATGAACGAAGAAACAAGCGCAAACGGAGTGCAGGAAGAAGAACAGAGCACGGGCGACGTTTTGCAGATACGCCGCCGCAAGCTGGACGAATTACGCGCCGCCGGCAAGGACCCGTACGCCGTTACGAAATACGACGTTACCGCCTATGCCGCCGTTATAAAAGAAAAGTTCGAAGAATACGAGAACAAAACGGTGTCGGTCGCCGGCAGGCTTATGAGCCGCCGCGATATGGGCAAGGCGAACTTTATAGATATTTCCGACAGCACCGGAAGGATCCAGGCTTACGTCCGGATAGACGACGTGGGCGAAGAGACCTTCGAGGACTACCGCAAATGGGATATCGGGGATATAATCGGTCTGGAAGGCTTTGTGTTCCGTACACGCAGGGGCGAAATAAGCATTCACGCCCAAAAGCTTCAGCTGCTTTGCAAATCGCTGCTTCCCCTTCCCGAAAAATACCACGGGCTTACGAATACCGACCTGCGATACAGGCAGAGATACGTCGACCTTATTATGAATCCCGACGTGCGCGAGACGTTTTACAAGCGTTCGCGCATAATAAGCGAAACGCGTGCGTTTATGGAAAGCCGCGGTTTTCTGGAAGTCGAAACGCCGATGCTGCACAACGAGGCGGGCGGCGCAAACGCGCGTCCCTTCATTACGCACCACCACTCTCTTAATATCGATCTTTACCTCCGCATCGCTCTGGAGCTTCACTTAAAGCGTCTTATCGTCGGGGGTTCAACCGTGTGTACGAGATAGGCCGGGTATTCCGCAACGAAGGCATGGATACAAGGCACAATCCCGAGTTCACGCTGCTGGAGCTTTATCAGGCCTATACCGATTACTACGGGATGATGGAGCTTATCGAAGATCTTATCCGCACAGTCTGCCGCAAAGTCATGGGCACGGAGCAGATCGTTTCCGGCGGAGTCGAGCTCGATTTCGGAAAGCCGTTCGAGCGTATGACCATGCTTGAAGCGGTGAAGAAATACTCCGGCGTGGATTTTGCAGAAGTGGAAACGCTGGATCAGGCGCGCGCGCTTGCGGACAAGCACGGACTGCACTATGAGCAGCGCCACGGGATAGGCGATATACTTAACCTGTTCTTCGACGAATACGCCGAATCCAAGCTGCAGCAGCCCACATTCATCATGAACCATCCCACGGAGATCTCTCCGCTTGCCAAGAAGATGCCGGAGGACCCGAGATATACCCAGCGCTTCGAGCTCTTTGTGCTCGGGCGCGAGCTTGCGAACGCCTTTTCGGAGCTTAACGACCCGATCGACCAGCGCGAACGCTTCGAGCACCAGGCGGCGCTTAAAGCCGCGGGAGACGAGGAAGCGAACGAGATAGACGAGGATTTCATCTGCGCTCTGGAATACGGGCTTCCGCCCACAGGCGGGCTCGGGATGGGCATGGACAGACTTGTTATGCTGCTTACCGGCGAAGAAAACATCCGCGACGTACTTTTATTCCCGACGATGAAACCCATCGACCAGCCGAAGAAGGAAGAAAAGGCGGAGGAAAAGCCCGCAGAATTCGAATGCGCCTGCTTTACCTGCCCCTCTCAGGAGGCCTGCAAGGCGGCGCAGGAAGCCGAGAAAACGGCACCTGTTGAAGAGAAAATCGACTTCTCCAACGTTGTGATCGAGCCGCTGTTCGAGGATCAGGTCGACTTTGAGACATTTTCCAGGAGCGATTTCAGAGCAGTGAAAGTCCTCGAATGTGAAGCTGTTCCAAAGTCTAAAAAGCTTCTGAAGTTTGTTCTTGATGACGGCAGCGCGGAAAGACGCATCATCCTCAGCGGTATACATGAATACTATGAGCCCGAACAGCTAATAGGCAGAACATGCATCGCCATAACAAATCTTCCTCCGCGTAAGATGATGGGGATCGATTCCTGCGGCATGCTTATAAGCGCTGTCCATCATGAGGGAGATGCTGAAAAACTGCACCTTCTTATGGTCGATCCGCATATCCCCGCCGGGGCCAAACTGTACTGATAATGATCATGAGCCTGCTGATAATATCGGCAGGCTCATGTCATAAGAAATGATAAAAAAACAGGTACGGAAAATGAGACTTTTTATTGCAGCAGGACTCAGCAGTGATGTTAAAAGAGCTGTCGCAAATGTTCAGGATCAGTTCAGAAGGCAGCAGGTAAGCGGTAATTTCACACCGCGGGAAAACCTTCATATCACTCTAGCGTTCATAGGTGAGTACAATGATCCGGAGAGAGTTCTTGAGGCGCTGGAGAGCGTATCATTTTATCCGTTTTCGATAAAAATGGACAGATTGGGGAGCTTCGGTGATCTGTGGTGGACAGGATTCGAGGACAGCAGGGAACTTGAATCTGTTGTGAGAAGGGTGCGGCATGCCCTGTCTGATGCGGGCATTCCTTTTGATAATAAAAAGTTCAGAGCGCATGTCACTATACTCAGAAAACCGCAGTATTACAGAGGATCGATACCGCATGCCCAGATGGAAGCTGTATCGATGACGGTCGTAAGCATCTCTCTCATGCAGTCCGTAAGAGGAAAGAACGGCATGATATACACCGAGCTGGGTAAGGTAAATGCAAATATGGAATAGAAGATATATCAGTCTGAAAGCCTGCATCCGTTTCTGCACGAACGGATGCAGGCTTTTTGCTTTGTACTATATGATGCCTTTAAGGAAGATCTCTATGCCTATCGCAATAAGAATGATCCCTCCGATGATGGGAGCTTTTCCTGCAAATCTCGATGCGGCGTTCCTTCCCAGAAAGATCCCGGCAAGACAGATCAGAAAGGACACGGTGCCGATGATCAATGATTCCGCAAAAGCGAATGGGAATTCATAATCGGAGATCGTGAAACCCACAGAAAGCGCGTCGATAGAAGTTGCGACACCCTGTATAAGAAGTGCAGTGCCGCGTACGGAGTTGTTCTCTTCAGAGCCCGGCCCCGGTCGTATACCTTCGTATATCATCTTTCCCCCGATATACAGAAGAAGGATAAGGGCGATCCATGGTATGAAGCGATGAAATGCCATGAATGTCTCGGTCACTGTCCTTACGCAAAACCATCCGGTAAGGGGCATGAGCGTCTGGAAAACTCCGAATACTCCTGATATGAGAAAAGCTCCCTTCAGGGGCATTCCGGGTTCATTAAGGCTGTTGGCTACAGAAACGGAAAAGGCATCCATCGCCAGGCCTGCACCGAAAAGTATGCTGTTGAGAAAAAACAACAGATCGAATCTCATTCATGGGTCTCCGTAAAAAACATATACGCGCAGTATAAAGATGATGCTGAGGCTTGTCAAGCGGATCAGGGTTGACAAATACCCCCTGGTAGTATATTAATATATTATTGATACCCATAGGGGGTATAAATAATATAAGGGAGCGTATTATGGAAGACAACTGCTGCAGTAACAGAAAAAAACACCGTAATGAAAAAGAGTATAAAGATCTTATGAATCGTCTCAGACGTATCGAGGGTCAGGTGCGCGGGCTGCAGAAAATGCTTGAAACCGATTCCTACTGCCCGGATATACTTGTTCAGGTCTCTGCCGTGAATTCTGCGCTGAATGCATTCAGCAGGATTCTCCTTTCATCGCACCTGAGATCCTGTGTGGTAGACGATATAAGGGAAGGCAGGGAAGAGACGATCGATGAACTCGTGCATACTCTGCAGAAGGTGATGAAATAATGGAGCAGTTTAATATTACTGGGATGAGCTGTGCTGCCTGCAGTGCGAGGATAGAGAAAGCGGTATCTGCAGTTCCCGGGGTGAGCAGCTGTTCCGTGAGTCTTCTTACCAATTCAATGGGAGTGGAAGGCATCGCTTCGGAAGCTGCGATAATAAAGGCTGTTGAAGACGCGGGTTACGGCGCGTCAAGAAAAGGGAGAAAAGCTTCTGATGCCTCAGGGAACGAACCATCCTGGGCCGATGACGAAGCCCTTAAGGACAGGGAAACGCCGGTGCTCAGAAAAAGACTTGTTTACTCTGCTGTCGTTCTTGCGGTCCTAATTTATTTCTCAATGGGACATATGATGTGGCACTGGCCTGCGCCTGCAGTGTTCGATAATCATGTTTTCCTTGGGACATTCGAGATGCTTCTTGCGATAATTGTGATGATCATTAACGGTAAGTTTTTCACTTCCGGTTTCAGGTCATTGCTTCATGGCGCTCCGAACATGGATACTCTCGTAGCTCTCGGTTCATCGGCATCCTTCGGTTATTCACTGTTTGAACTTTTTATAATGATCATCGCCCAGGGCAGCGGTGATCACGAGACGGTAATGAAATACGGAATGGATCTGTATTTTGAATCCGCTGCCATGATACCTACGCTTATAACGGTAGGCAAAATGCTTGAGGCCATGTCAAAGGGCAGGACCACCGATGCGCTGAAAAGCCTGATGAGACTTGCTCCGAAGACGGCAGTTATCGTAATTGACGGTGTTGAGACCGAAGTCGGCATTGAAACAGTCAAGACGGGAGACGTATTTGCGGTAAGGCCGGGAGAGAGCATACCTGTAGATGGATATATCATCGATGGAGCGACGTCTGTTGATGAATCGGCTCTGACTGGCGAAAGCATACCTGTTGACAAGGTACCGGGAGATACCGTATCTGCGGCGACCATAAACAAGCAGGGATATATACGCTGCACTGCAACTCGTGTCGGCGAGGATACAACACTTGCACAGATAATAAAGACCGTGTCTGATGCAGCGGCGACAAAGGCTCCTCTTGCGAGGATAGCGGACAGAGTCTCCGGAGTGTTCGTTCCGGCAGTGATAGCAGTTGCTGTGCTGACTATGGCCGGATGGCTGATCGCGGGAAGGGACTTCGGCTTTGCTGTAGCCAGAGGAATATCGGTCCTCGTAATAAGCTGTCCCTGTGCGCTGGGTCTCGCTACTCCTGTCGCAATAATGGTAGGGAGCGGTGTCGGTGCGAAGAACG
>JAGDDB010000128.1 GCA_017958265.1 Oscillospiraceae bacterium
CCGCCTTTTGGCGGAAAAAGGCAAGCTGATCGCGGAGCCCTCGTCGGCGGTCACCGTGGGAGCCGTACTGCAGGGAACTGTCAGACCGGAAGAAGATGAAAACACGGTCTTTTTGCTCTCCGGAGGAAATACGGACCTGCGGCAGCTTGTTTCGATACTGTACGGCGAGACTCGATAAGAGAGATGATGTTTGACTTTTTGCAATATAGATGATATTATTGATCAAATTGCGGATAAAGGATCGGATATTATGCTGAAAATAGAAAATCTGACAAAGAGCTATGGCGATAAGAAAGCCGTAGACGCCCTGACGCTTCATATAGCGCCCGGAGAGCTGTATGCCTTTATAGGGCACAACGGAGCGGGGAAAACCACCACGATAAAAGCCTGCTGCGGTATACTCGCTTTCGAAGAGGGAAATATTTATATCGACGGTATATCGATAAAAGACGACCCGCTGGAATGCAAAAAAAGGATCGCGTATATACCCGACAACCCGGATCTTTACAGTTATATGTCGGGCATT
The DNA here is from genome assembly GCA_017958265.1 of Oscillospiraceae bacterium. Classification (GTDB taxonomy): domain Bacteria; phylum Bacillota; class Clostridia; order Oscillospirales; family Oscillospiraceae; genus UBA1246. Next base: position 527 of record JAGDDB010000128.1, read on the forward strand.
AAATATCTCGGATTTGTCGCGGACATTTTCGGAGTGTCAAAAGCCGACAGGCAGGAGCGCATCGAAAAATACTCCGAGATGTTCGAGCTGAAAAATGATCTTGCACAGCCCATATCCTCTTATTCGCACGGAATGAAGCAGAAGCTTGCCATTATATCCGCGTGGATACACGCTCCCAAGCTGGTGATAATGGACGAGCCCTTCGTCGGGCTCGATCCGAAGGCCTCGCATCTGCTCAAGACGATGATGCGCGAGTTATGCACCGAGGGCGGCTCCATATTTTTCTCGACTCATATCCTTGAAGTGGCTGAAAAGCTGTGCGACAAGGTGGCGATAATCAAAAACGGAAAACTGATAGTCAGCGGCAGTATGGAGCAGGTCAAGGGAGACACTTCGCTTGAGGACGTCTTCCTGGAACTGGAGGACGATAATGCTTAAGCTGCTGTTGGTCCAGCGCCTCGGGGCAATAAAAAGCTGGCTTTTGGGCGCCGGACGCAGAAAGAAGAACGCGGGCCCGGGCCAACTGGTCTTATATGCGCTGCTGATGCTCTATGCGGCGTGTGCCATAGCCTTCATGCTGTTCGCGTCGATCTTCTCGGTCATAGCCGATCCGTTTTTTGAGATGGGCCTCGGATGGCTTTATTTTGCCATGTTCGTGCTCATCGATCTCGGACTGATGTTTATAGGGAGCGTTTTCATGACCAAGGCGCAGCTGTTCGAGGCGAACGACAATGAGCTGCTGCTGTCCATGCCCATCCCTCCGGCGGATATCCTGGCGAGCCGAATGATCTCCCTGCTGCTGATGAATTATTTCCTGGACCTTGTCGCCGCGGTGCCGGCCGTGCTGGCATGGGGCCTGGCGGTCAGACCGGATACGGGCAGCCTGATATTCTTTGCGATAGTATTTTTGGCGCTGCCGTTTTTTTCGCTTGCCCTGTCTTCGATTTTCGGATGGATCATTTCGCTGATGACAAGAAGGATAAAGCGCAAATCCCTTATTTCCACCGTGATCTCGCTCATATTCCTCTTTGCCTACATGTTCGGTATAGGCAGACTCAATACGGCCATGCTCTCTCTCGTTGAAAAAGCGCAAAGCGCGGCAAGAGGAATAGGCGCGGTGCTGCCGGTTTACTGGGCGGGCACGGCAATAGCCGGGGCAGATACCGGAAAACTGCTGCTTACGCTTGCGTGGACGATCATTCCTTTTGTTATCGTTTATATTATTCTTTCCGCGACCTTCATAAAGACCGCAACATCCAGACACGGCTTTGCAAGGACGGAATACAAAGGCGGCATCGATAAACTGCGCTCCGGGCGCGGAGCCCTGCTGACAAAGGAATTCCGCCGGTTTACAAGCAGCTCCGCATATATGCTCAATGCGGGTCTCGGAGCGGTGTTCATGGTGATCGCGGCGGCGGCGCTGCTGATAAAGATGAACGCCGTGCGCGAGCTGACGGACATGCTTGAAGGCTTCAGAAACTTTGTGCAGCCGGGCGTGATCATTCTTATCGGGGCGCTGAACGGAATGATCACGATCACGTCTCCGTCAATAGCGATAGAGGGCGGCAGCATATGGGTCACGCGCTCCATGCCCGTGAAAACAAAGGACATACTTCTTGCAAAGCTTTTTGTGCATATCATCATAGCGGCGCCCGCCACGCTCATCCTCAGCATTTCCGCCGCAGCGGTATTCGGAGCGGACGGAGCCCTGCTGCCGTTTATGATTATAACGCCGCTTGTTTTTGTGCTTTTCGAGGCGCTGACGGGGCTTATTGCCAATATAAAGCACCCCGGGCTTGAATGGGTCAATGAAACGCAGGCCGTAAAAAGCAATGTAAGCGTTCTTATCGGCATGGCGCTTTGCTGGGCCGCGGCTGTTGCGACGGGTGCTTTGCTGGCCGTAATGCCGGTTCCGGCGGCCATCGGCACAGGTACTGCGGCACTGCTGCTCATTTGCTGCCTGGAGTATCGCTGGCTTATGAGCAGAGGGGTCGAGCGTTACGAAGAACTTTCATGACGACTTATATACAACAATAAAAATTTATCGAAATACGATAAAAATACATTGACTTTCATTCGCCTCCGTGGTAATGTAACTGCGGAGGCGATATTTTATCGCCTGCACATCGAAATGTTTTCGGAGGATGGAAAGATGGATGAAAGGCTTAACGAACTTCCCGGGGAGAGCGAAACGCAGAAAAGGCTGAGAGAGCACGGCGGGAAGCTGCTTTTGATCGCTGCGGTCGTAGGCGCGGCGCGGCCGCTGCTGTTCTGCAGGGCGGACGGAGCCGGAATAAATGTCGTCGTCTTTGCAGCGGTACTGCTGATATGCCTGCGGACGGCGCTCATGCTTTCGGGCGTATACGATGCGCGAAAATTCTATCTCTCTGCCGCAGCCGCGATGCTTTTGGCGGTTTCGACCGTTCTGACCATGAATGGGTTCGTTCAGGCCGTGAGCAGACTCGGCATACTTATAGTTACTGCAAAGCTTATTGCGGACAGTTTTGCCGACAACATCGGGATGCAGTTCGGCGGATATATCCGAGCCTTCATAAAGCTGGCGATGAGCGGATTGAAGCGGATAGGCGAGCCCGTGACGAGGCTTTTGTCATATATCAGGCTTGATAAATGGAAATATATCCTTGCGGGCATTGTGATAGCCGTTCCCCTTGCCGCCATTGCCGTTTCGCTGCTGCTTTCTGCCGACTGGATGTTCAGAAGGATGTTCACGGTAAGCCTGAACTTCGGAGAAACGGGTATAACCGCGGCAAAAGCGCTGTGGGGATTTCTTTGGAGCTTTTTCGCGTTTTACTGCATATTTGCCGGGCAGGCCGCAGATCCGACGGTGATCGAAAAAAAGGAACCGCGGCGCGTAAACGCCGCCGTCGCCGTTACGTTTATGAGTATACTCGGGATCATTTATCTTGTATTCTGCGCCGTGCAGGTAATATTCCTTTTCGGCCGTCACGCGCTGCCCGAGGGGCAGACCTACGCAGGGTATGCAAGAGAGGGTTTTTTTCAGCTGATGTTCGTATGCGCGATGAACGAACTGCTTATCATGATCTGCTCGCGGAAATTCCGCCTCAGCGCCGCGCTGAAAAGCGTTTTGACGGTGACATGCGGCTGTACCTATATCATGATCGCTTCCTCGGCCTGCAGGATGATAATGTACGTTCAGGCATACGGCATGAGTTTTCTGAGAATACTCGTGCTGTGGTTCCTGCTGGTGCTGAGCATCGTTCTCGCGGGAAGCATAGTATATATTTTTAAAAACAGCTTCGATCTTTTCCGCTTCTGTTACGGCGTATCGCTTGCAATGTGGCTTGTATTTGCCTTCGCCGGACCGGACGCTCTCGCGGCCGGTTACAACGCCCGTACTCTCGGCATGACGGACGGGGTCACAGCCAATATGATCAACGATCTGTCCGAGGACGCCGTGCCGGTGCTGGCGCGGAACTTCGACAGGATAAGCAACGAAACGACGCGCTCTGCCGCTTTGATAAAGCTGACGGAAGTATACGGCAAGGCGGAAACGAGGGATATACGCAGCTTCAATCTGTCGATGATGAGAGCGAAAAAGGCCGTGGAGCTGCATATAAGCCGCTTGATCGAACAGACATAATAAAACAAACGATATAAGGCAATACTACCTTCTGCGGAGACATTCCGCGGGAGGTAGTTTTCTTGACGGGTAAGGTCGAAATCTGCGGGGTGAACACCGCAAAGCTGAAAACGCTGACGGCGGATGAGACCTCGCAGCTGCTTTTGAAAACAAAAAACGGTGATAAGGAAGCCAGGGAAAAACTGATAGAGGGAAATCTGAGATTGGTGCTTTCCGTTATCCAAAAATTCACCAACCGCAACGAAAATCTTGACGACCTGTTTCAGGTGGGCTGTATAGGGCTGATAAAGGCCATCGATAATTTTGATATCACGCAAAACGTACGCCTGTCCACGTACGGAGTACCGATGATCATAGGAGAGATACGAAGATATCTGCGCGACAACAGCGCGATACGCGTAAGCCGCTCGGTGAGGGATACGGCATACAAGGTGATGCAGATCAAGGAGACGCTTACCGCGCAAAATCAGTCGGAGCCGACGGTGGAGGAGATAGCGGCGGCGCTGGGAATAAAAAGGGAAGATGTCGTTATCGCAATGGACGCCGTGGTAGAGCCGCTGAGCCTGTATGAGCCGGTATACAACAACGGCGGAGACGCCATCTATGTGATGGATCAGGTTGGAGACAACAAAAACACCGACGAAAGCTGGCTTGAGCAGATTGCGCTTACCGAGGCGATAAAAAGACTGAGCAGGAGAGAAAAGCATATTCTCGCTCTGAGATTTTATGAGGGCAAGACTCAGATGGAGGTTTCCGCCGAGGTCGGAATATCCCAGGCGCAGGTTTCAAGGCTGGAGAAAAACGCAATAACACAGATCAAGAAAAGTCTGTAAAACAACAGCCCCGGGGAACGATCCCCGGGGATGTTTGCCGAAAGCGGGTCAGATCCGCTGCTTTGATGCGCCTTTGACTATCCTGTAATAGGCGTTTGACGTGAGCTTGTACACCGCCATATAAAATACGGCGAACGCGGCAAAGCTGACGACGGTGGTGATAATGAACAGACGCAGATCATACAGCGCGAAAAAGGTAAGTATCCTTCGTATCATGGGGAAGGCAAATGTAAGATGCAGGCCGGCAAAAAACAAAGGGAGAAAGAAAACGGTAAGCAGTTGGGAATTGATGCTGCTGCGGATCTCCGCTCCTGTCATGCCGACATTCTGCATAATGGCAAAACGTTTGCTGTCCTCATAGCCCTCGGATAACTGCTTATAATAAATTATCAGTACCGCGGCAAGGAGAAAAACCAGACTGAGCAACACGCCTATGAAAAACAGACTGCCGTTTGATGCGTAAAAGTCCGCGCTTTCTTCCGCGCGTGAGTCAAGAAAGAAATAATGATAGCCGGAGCCGGCATCCCCGCCGAAGCCCAGCGAGCCGAGGGCAGTTTCAAGATCGCGGGCAAAGGCGCTGTTTTCTTCGTCGCTCAATCCCGTATCAAAATAATACTTCCATTCCATAGAGAAGCGGTCGACGCTGCCGTCGGTCAGAGCGTCGAAGTCCTCGATGGCTGCCGCCGGATCGGAAAGCACGGCGGTGACGGTGGGGATGAGCTGCGCGGAAGAGTCGCGCAGAACGGCCTCGGTCCGCGTTTCTTTTATACGGTAATCATGAGAAACATCGCCCATAAGGAGAGTGAATTTGTCGCCTTCAAAACGGCATCGGTCGACAAGAAGCAGCGTCTCGTCATCTTCGAGCTCGGGATACTCTCCGCTTATCGCGGCATATTCTTCGCGGGAGATCAGCAAAATGTTCCTGAGATCGTCGAACGATACGCCGGCGGAGGTGTCGTCATAGCCGCAGATGAGGCCGCTATCCTGCTGAAGCCCTGTCAGACCGATGTAAAGAAGGCCGCCTTCGTTTTTCGGCTCCGTTCCGCGCCCGGCCGCAAAATCTTTTATCGCAGAGCGAAACACGGATATGTTTTCCTCGGAAAGCTGAGCAGGGTCGCTGAAATGAACGTCAAGGTTTATTTCGCCGGGGCATCTGGCGCGTATGGAGCGGTCAGAGCCGATCCACAGGCAGGCAGACGAAGAGAGCATTACAAGGACCATCGTTCCGATGATGCATATCGAGGCAAGGCCCGCACCGTTGCGCTTCATGCGGTAGACCATGGAGGAAACGGAAACGAAGTGCTTCGCCTTGTAGTAATATCGCTTGTTTTTCTGAAGCAGACGGCAAAGCAGCACGCTTCCGGAGATCATTATGAGGTATGTGGCAACGATCACCATCAGCACTGCCGCAAAAAACCATAAAAGCGTACTCACCGGGTTGGTGATGCTGACGGCTATCCGGTATGCCGCGGCAAGAATAATTATCCCCGCCAAGCCGAACAGCGGATTGGCACGAGGCGGCTTTTCACCGACATTTTCGCTTTTCAGAAGCTCGGAGGCGCTTTTTCGGTACACACGGATGACGCACACCAGCATTATCAGAGCAAAAATTACCGAATAAGACAGTACGGTGCGCATAAGCGCCCGGCCGTCAACGTGTATGCCGAGATCGATATTCCCGGACAGCATATTGACCAAAACAAGCTCGGCAAGCTTGGACAGGGATATTCCGACTGTAAGACCGAGAGCGAGCGAGATCAAAAAGGTGATAAGATTTTCAAGAGTGATTATGCGCACAAGATTGCGTTTGCTCATGCCGAGAACATTATAAAGGCCGAATTCACGGGCACGGCTGCGTGTTATAAATGAGTTGGTATAAAAAAGAAATATCAGGGAAAACAGCAGAACGACGATGCTGCCGAGAGAGAAAATCGCTCCGGCCGTTGCCGCGCCGCGGGGAATAAGCCGGGATACCCTTACGGAAGACAGAAAGCAAAGAATGTAATATATGGATATCATGCATACGGTAGTTATCATGCAGGGTATGAACATGCGTTTGTTCTTGCGAATGCCGTCGCAGGCCAGGTGCGGATAATATGCCGTTTTCACAGATCATCACCGCCCTGCGACAGTATTACGAGGGTGTCCGAGATCTTGCGGTACAGCTGTTCCGCACTGCTGTCTCCGCGGTATATCTGATGAAAAACCACGCCGTCGCGAATGAAGAGAACGCGGCCCGCGCAGCATGCGGCCTTTGCCGAATGGGTCACCATCAGCACGGTCTGACCGGCGGAGTGGATACGCGTGAACAAACGAAGGAGTTCGTCAGAGGCTTTGGAGTCCAGCGCGCCGGTGGGCTCGTCGGCAAGCACTATGCGCGGAGAGGTTATAAGCGCCCGGGCAACGGCAGCGCGCTGTTTCTGACCGCCGGATACCTCATAGGGATATTTTTTGAGCAGCTCCGTTATGCCCAGCGTTTTTGCCAGAGGAGCAAGTCTTTCTTCCATTTCGCGGTGGCTTTTGCCCGCAAGCACAAGGGGAAGGAAAATGTTGTCCTCAAGAGTAAAGGTATCGAGAAGATTGAATTCCTGAAACACAAAGCCGAGATTTTCGCGCCGGAATACGGCGGCTTCACTTTCCGGTATTACGGAAAGGTCTTTGCCGTCCAGCAGTACGGAGCCCGCCGTCGGTTTATCCAGCGCGGCAAGTATGTTCAGAAGCGTTGTTTTGCCGGAGCCGGATTCTCCCATTATTGCGACAAATTCTCCCTCTTCTACGGAGAAATCGATGTTTTTGAGAGCTTCTACGGCATTTCCGCCCAGGCGTGTTATGTATGTTTTTTTCAGTCCGCTGACTTCGAGTATGCTCATAAGTAACCTCCGATCTTTTTTCGCGGACTAATTATATAAAGAAAAAGCCGTTATGTTCCATGCTGTCGGCTTACAATCCGCCGGGGAAAACTTACATTTTCGTCACAATCATAAATCACTCGAACTCCGGCCTGTCCGCGTCGAGCCCGAGGCGGACCAGGGTGCCTTCGCCGGGAGCGGACTCGACCGATATGGTATGACCGAGATTTCGGCATATGCGGCGGCACAGATAAAGACCTATGCCGCTTGAACGCATATCGGTGCGGCCCGACGCGCCCGTAAAGCTCATTTCAAATATCCTCGGAAGATCCTCCGGAGCTATCCCTATGCCCGTATCGCGTATGCACAGAGTTGCCGGAGCTTCCAGATACACCGAAACAGAGCCCGAGTGAGTATATTTCAGAGCGTTTGAAAGAAGCTGTTCAATAACGAACGCAAGCCATTTGGCGTCGGTAAGCACGCTGAGAGAAACGGGAGAATAATCGAGCTTCAAGCGGCGGCTGATGAAATCGCCCGCAAATTTTCTCAGGGAAGGACGTATTATGCCGTCGAGATCATATTCACGGATAAGATAATCGCTGCCGCTGCCCTCAAGACGAAGATAGGTAAGCACCATTTCGACGTATTGCTCTATCCGGCCGAGTCCGGAGAGCATATTTCGCGAAAGCTCGCTGTCCTCGTTCTGCAGACGCAGCCGCATGGAGGCGATAGGAGTTTTTATTTGGTGAGCCCAAACGGTATAGTATTCCTTCATAGCCTCCGCCTCGGCGGAACTGCGGCGCTGCTCTTCGCGCAGCTGCGCGCAAAGACGAACAGCGATATCGCGATAGTCGTCTTCCTCCACGCTGCGCGCCGCCGGAAGCTCGTCGGGAAGGAGAGAGACGGAGTTTTTCATATGCTCCAGCTCGCGGTGACGCCGAAGAACACGGATATATCCGAAGATGAAAACAAACGTTCCGAGAAGCAGACAAAGAGCGGCGGGATACAGCACCGCGCCGAGCGGCAGACCGTACAGCGCGAAAGAGACCGTGAAAAGAAGCGCAAAGCAAAGCAATACCGCGATCAAAGTCAGCTTGCCGCCGAGATATTTTTTAAGCAGGGTCATGATACGCCCTCCAAACAGTAGCCCAGGCCGAATTTCGTAGTAATAAAATCGCTCAGACCGATCCCGTCAAGCTTTTTCCGCAGTCTGCCCACATTGACGGTAAGCGTGTTTTCGTCAACAAAGGAATCCGTCTGCCACAGGGCCTCCATAAGCTTTTCGCGGCTTACCGTTTTGCCCTTGTTCTGCATCAGGGTCAGAAGGATGCGGTATTCGTTTTTCGTGAGCTCAAGCCGCTGATCGCCGAAAACGAGCACCGCCTCACCGGTGCTGAGGACCGCGCCTCTGTGTTCAAGCAGAGGGGCGGACTCGGAGTAATCGTAGCTGCGGCGGAGCAGGGCGCGGATCTTTGCTATGAGAACATTGGCGTCAAAGGGCTTGACTACAAAGTCGTCGGCGCCCATATTCACAGCCATGATGATATTCATGTTGTCTCCGGCGGAGGATATGAAAATAACGGGCACCGATGATACCTTCCGGATCTCACCGCACCAGTGATAGCCGTTCATGAAGGGCAGAGATATGTCCATGAGCACGAGATGAGGCTGTATCCGGACAAAATCGGCCATAACGTCGCTCAGATCGCCGACGGGTTCGCCCCGGAGTCCCCACTGTGCCATTTGGGCGCATAAGGCTTGAGATATGCCTTCGTCGTCTTCAACGATAAGAATTCGGTAAGTCATGCTTTTTCCTCCTCGGCTGCCCCCATGGCTGAATCGATCGGCAACAGTATAGCATCTGACGACGGCGGGGTAAAGGGAGGAATAAACTGAACGGATATTGTCCCGATCCGAAGCGAAAGCGCGAAAAACCGAGGCGAGCGATCTGCCGCCTCGGTTTCTCCGTATTTACAAACAGTATCGGCGATTTCCGAAATCACGCTTTGCGCAGGTCCTCGCCGGTGATGTATTTTTTCAGCGGGGCATAAATGATCATGGCAACGATCAGCGTTACGAGAAGCTCCGCGCCCATATACCAGCCGTTGTAAACCGCGGAATAGGGCAGCGCGGCCATGCCGTACTCATTGGGCCAAAGCGCGTTCCAGATCCAGACGCCGGTAATGAAGTGGCACAGGAAGCGCAGAACGAAGGTCACGACGATACCGATGATCATCGCCCGGCGATGGTCTTTTTCCGGTCCGTCAAAGATGCCTGCAAAGCCGATGACCAGATAAGCCACGACGTAATCCAGCAGGATGCAGCCTATCACCATGGCGATGCCGCCCGCGGCCGCATAGCCCACATTGTCCAGACCGAGGACGAGCTGCAGCAGGCTGTAAACAAAGGCGCTCAGTACGCCCCATTTCCATTTCCAGCGAAAGCTGAGCAGCACGATGGGCAGCATGCTGCAGATCGTAAGACCGCCGCCCATGGGCATGTCGATCTTGAAGATGCTCAGCACCGTCGCCAGCGCGACCAGGATCGCGGTTTCCACAAGTTTTCTCGTTCCGATTTTCATAAGAGTCCTTCCTCCGAAAAAAAGATTCCGTATCGCGCCTTAAGATGCAATACGGAACGGAAATTTCGACTGCATCTTTTCCTACGCCGGTATGAGCCGGATCAGGTTCGCGGGTCAGGAGCGCATGTCTGCTCCAATCTCAGCCGACATAAGCGTCGGCTCCCCGAAGATGGAATACGGTTACATTGGCATTATACCTCACGGCGCGGAAAAAGCAAGTATAAAAATTATGTTCTTGAAGCCCGCCGCGAGGCATATACTTAGTGCGGAGCTGATGTGATGCAATGCAGGATCGAGGACTTAAGATGCAGGGAGGTTATCAATATATGCGACGGAATGAGAATGGGATATGTTGACGACGTTTTGATAGATACCTCCTGCGGAAGAGTGGTCGCGGTAGTGGTGCCCGGACCGTGCAGATTTTTCGGACTGTTCGGGCGAGGCGACGATTACGTCATATCCTGGGAATGTATAGTCAGGATAGGATCGGATCTGATACTTGCAGAGGTAAAAGGCGAATACAGACGAATGAAGAGAGCCGGATACTTCAGAATGTAAAGGGTACGGGCCCCGGAGCCGCCTAACGGCGGGCCGGGACCCGTACTGTCAATCTGCCGCCTTATCGGCAGAGCGATCTTTAACGACTATCGTAACGAAATATCCCGGATCGTCCGGTACGGAGCTGAGGTCTCTGTATACGCGCTCGGTCGGAAGACCGCAGTCGGCGACCATAGCCGAGGTATCCAGACAACCGTGTTTTGCGAGCGTTTCGACGACCTCGGGAAGCGAGCGGCCCGTTTTCATCAGCACCTTTACGCCGGGAAGCTCCAGCGCCTTTTCCGTGCTCCAGGCGCCGCCGGGTATTATATGAAGGGGCTCGTCGGGCTCCGTCAGAGAAGTGTCCAGCCGGGCGGCGACGGCGCAGAAGCTTGTTACGCCGGGGATCATCACGCTTTCATAGCCCCTTTGCGATATGAGCTCACGTACATACCCGCAGGAGGCGTATATCGAAACGTCGCCCAAATTGAGCATCGCCACATCCCGGCCGGCTTTAAGATGGGCTTCGATGGCGTCGGCGGCCCGCTCATGGTCGCGCCTGCGCCTTTCACGGTCGTGAGCCATGGCAAAATCAAGGGGCAGAACGGTTTTGCCGCCGAGGTCGGATGCTCCGCGCGCGATATCGAGCGCGAGCATTTCGCCGCTGCGGGTGCGCGGAGACGCTACGACGGGACAGCGGCCTATTGTTTCAACTGCTTTGAGCGTCATAAGCTGCGGATCGCCGGGACCGACGCCCACGCTGTACAGTATTCCGTATTTGTTCATGTCTCTTCTCCCGTACGGTGTGATGAGCAGGATCCTATTTGCCCGAAACAGTCAGACCGTCAAAGGCAATATAGGGGAGAGAAACCGAGCCGTCCTTCAAAACATCGCTGCTGACGGCGCGAATGTTTTTCAGCATATCCGCGACACAGCCGCTTATCATGGTTTCGCTGAGCGCGCATTTTATGCGGCCGTTTTCAATAAGGAAGCTGTTTTTCGCAACGCCGGAAAAATCGCCTCCGGTCGAAGGCGAGCCGCCGGAAAAGCGCATGACGAGCACGCCGCGTTCAATACCGCGTATGATTTCGTCAAGACAGGGGCTGCCGGGGGCCACGGTGAGCTCCGTGCTGTCGGTGCCGGCGCGTTTGCCGCCGGTTTTGTTGGCTCCGTACTGCGACAGGGCAAAGCTGACAAGGCGTCCGTTCTTTATGATCTCGTAGTCCTCGGCCGGGTATCCCTCGCCGGTATAGCGCTGGCCGACTATCATATCCTCTGAGCGCGGGGTGACCGAGAGGGAAAAAGTCCCATCCGCCACAAGAGAGCCGAGACTGTCTTTCCATATGCTCGTGCCGTCTATAAGACTGATATCGGACAGGAAATTTCCTATCGCCGTGGACAGGACAAGCTCCTGCAGTACGCCGGGAGCGAGGATGACCGGACCGACGAATTTGCCGCGCAGAGGCTCGGTATCTATCTGTTTTTCAATGTCTGAAAGATCCCTTTCCAGAAGCGCGCATTCGATTATCGGGCGATCGAGAGACTTCAGGATCAGACCGCTGCCGTAGAAGGAAGAGCTTTTTTCGCCTCTGTGGGCAGAGTACATCAGATCAAAACAGTACAAGCCCGTCACGGTGCGGTATGTGACTCCGTTGCTGTTCATGTAAACGCAGCGTTCACAGTCATGCTCGGTGATCATCTGTTCCACAAGTATCAGGGGATGCCGCTGCGAGATATCCTGCATGAGCTCGCGGGTACGCTCGAAAAGCGCATCCGTATCGCATTCCGGCTCCCCGTCGACATAGCTTTCGTCAACCGGTCCGTCGGCGAATTGCCAGGCGGGGTCGGGGAGGGCGCTTTCGCAGGAGGCGATGCACTGTGAGACGGCTTCGCTTATCGCGCTGTCGTCAAAGCGGTTTATATGGATCGATCCTTTGCAGTTGTTTTTAAGGACCGTAACGGCGACGCCGCGGTCAAACAGCGTGCGCATCAGGGAAAAACTGCCTCCGTCAACGTTGAATTCGCGTTTTTCGCTTTCGGATACATAGCATTGCACGGAATCCGCGCCGCGGGCGCGGGCAAGGGCAAGTATTTTTTCGGCTGTTTTGACAAGCATATCCATATCAGCGTCCTCCTATCATGACTTTGCAGCGCAGTGCCGGCCCTCCGAGACCTACGGGCATCCTCTGCTTTTTTCCGCAAAAACCGGAGCTTGACCACTGCACCGCGTCGCCGACCATGTCAACGGTCTTAAGCATTTCAAAGGCCACTCCGGAGATCGTCGTGTCAAGCAGAGCCCGGCCGAGCTTGCCGTGCTTGATCTCATAGCCCATCGTCACGCCGAACATGAATTCACCGGTCGTGTCGGCCTGACCGTTTCCGGAGTCTATAAGATAATATCCGTCGTCGATTGACGCTATCATGTCTTCGAGCTTATCCGTGCCGGGGTGAATGGCGGTGTTTCGCATGCGGATAAGAGGCTCATCCGAAAAGAGCCAGGCGCGCGCATTGCCGGCGGGCTCCATGCCGAAATGCAGGGCGCTTTCGCGGTTGTTCATATAGGCGACAAGAGTTCCGTCCTTAATGAGCGTTACGTCGCTTGCCGGCGTGCCTTCATCGTCGACGAATACCGGCAGGGGACAGCGGCTGCCGAAAGCGGTATTGGCAAAGTCGGAAAGAGATACCTTTTCGGAAGCTACCTGTTTATTGAGACAGTGGCCGGCGACGCTGCCTCCGAGCACCAAATCGGCTTCGACGGTATGCCCGACGGCCTCATGCGCCAGCATTCCGGTCATCATTCCGCCGAGAATAACGGTCTTTTCGCCGGCGTCGGCGTATACGCCCTCCCGCTTCTGCATCAGATATTCGTAAAGACGGTCTATCTTTTCGTAATATTCCGCGGGATCGGTAAAATTCAGATCAAAGGTGCCCTCTCCGCCGAAAGCGCGGAAGAGATCGACCGGCGTTCCCGAGGGCGTTTCGGCGGTGAAAAAAGCGTAACAGTATGAGCGGGGCAGTATCGTATGAGCCTGCATGCCGTCGGAGCAGACAAGCAGCTTTTCCATGGAGTCCTCCGTGGCGACAAATCTGCGGCTGATGAGCTTGGGACAGTGTTTCTCGGTATACGCGTCCAGCTCGCGAATGAAATCCACGTACATGCGCTGAGCGGGATCATGGATATCCTCGGATACCGTAAAGCTGTCCTGCCGGACGGGGGGAAGGGCCGGCTTGTCGAGGCCGACATGCTTTTCCATGAAGGCCGCGTTTTCCGAGGCGGCGCGCAATACCTTCTCAGCGGCCTCCCGGGTATACTCGGCCATGGAAGAAAATCCCCATGTGCCGGCGCGGTATACTCTCGCCGATACGCCCGATATGTCCGAGCGCGTATTGGAAACTATGTCGCCGGACAGAAGCGTGACCCGCCTGTCGCGGTTGAGCTGACCGCGCAGTTCGGTATGGACTCCGGCGTCAAACAGCGGTTTTTGCGATGACAGAATGTCCTGAAGCATATTTTGTCCTCCAAGCAGCAATTATGAAAAATACGGGATCACGATCGATGAAGACGGGGGGATCAGGTTATATCCACGGCAAGCCGGCGTTTTTTCCATTTTCCGCTTAAGTAATAGGGGAATACGACGATGAAGTAAGTATAACCGGCCAAGGCACTGCCGAGCCAGAAGCCCATTATTCCCAGGCCGCACACAAGTCCGAGCAGCATGGCAAGACATACGCGCATTACTATGCCGTCGGCAATGCCCATGAAGAAATTCATTACCGCAAATCCGACGCCGTTGACGAAAGCCGTGAAGGGAGCGCGGAACGCGGCGCCCATATAGTTGACCACTGCGACCTTGACATATGTATGCGACATCGCAAGCACGTCGGGATCTTTATCGAACAGAGAAAAGATCTGTTCGGGGAAGAGGGCTATCGCCACGCTCAACAGAGCGCAGAAAGAAAATCCGATCAGGAAAACGGAGCGTATCACGATTTTGATCCTGTCAAAACGCCCGGCTCCGAAGCTCTGTCCTATCATGGACGACGCCGCCTGGTTCAGACCGTTGGTAACTATGTAAGAAAGCAGAACGAGCTTGCTGCCAACCCCGTTTACGGCGGAGACCGTCAGCCCGTAGGAATTCAGAAAAGAGCTTACGAACAGCATGGAAGAGGTGATGGCGCAGTGCTGAAGAGCGATGGGAATGCCCTGCTTAAGAAAAGCGGAAAGGCACTTCCTGTCCGGTATAAAGGACGCGGGCCTGAAATCGAAGCCGAATGGTTCGCGGCGTGAATGCAGATATACTATGGCGATCATGAAGCTGAGGCCCTGGCCGCACACCGTGGCAAGAGCCGCGCCGAA
>JAGDDB010000129.1 GCA_017958265.1 Oscillospiraceae bacterium
ACTCCAAGCGCTGCGTCTCCGTGCGCGATCCCGTTACCGGCCGCTTCAGCCCTCAGTATGACGAGAACGAGCGGAAGGTATATCAGTCCGATTACATCATTCTCGCCACCGGCCAGGCCGTTGATATCAGCTTCCTCGGCGACAAGTTCCTCGATCAGCTCAAGTCTGCCCGCGGCCTCATCGATGTGGACCTGTCCACCTTCAAGACCAACCGTCCCGGCATGTACGCCGGCGGCGACGTGGCCACCGGCCCGAACATCGCCATCCGCGCCATCAACGCCGGTCATGTGGCCGCGATGGGCATGAGCCGCGATCTCGGCTTCCCCTTCCCCGCGGAGCCCAAGGACGACGGCTTCCGCACCTTCGATACCAAGGGCGTGCTGGTGCATGAGTCCAACAAGCTGGGCGAGCGCCCCATCGATCAGCGTACGCTTACCGACGAGGATGAGTTCTCCCTGTCCGCCGAGCAGACCCTTGCCGAGGCGTCCCGCTGCATGAACTGCAGCTGCCACGCCGTCAACCCCGGCGACATAGCCCCCGTGCTTGTTGCCGCGGACGCCAAGATAGTCACTACCAAGCGCGTGCTCGACGCAGAGGATTTCTTCGCCGTGGGCAATCTTACCAACACCGTCCTTGACGAGGACGAGATCGTAACCGAGATACAGATCCCCGCGAAGGGCAAGAGCGTATACAAGAGAATGGCCCTCCGCAAGAGCATAGACTTCCCCATCGTGAACGTCGCGGTAAGCTCCTGCGATGGCAAGACCCGCATCTGCCTCAACGCCGTCGCGCCCACTCCCTACCGCGCCGTGAAGGCCGAGGAAGTGGTCAGCGGCAAGGAGATCACCGAGGAGCTGGCCGCCAAGGCCGGCGAGGCCGCCGTGGCCGACGCCTGCTCCCTTGAGGACGCCAAATTCAAGATCCAGATCGCCAAGACCATGGTCAAGCGCGCTCTGCTTGAACTGTAATCACAGCACGAAGGGGCGGCTGCAAGCTTTCATTTTGCAGCCGCCCCTTTATCGTTTCACATGTGAGGATACCGTATGAGAGAAAAAGTACCCGATCATCTCAGAGCGGCGGCAATGCTCGCGGTGATCGCGCTGCATGTCTCCAGCACCTATATCAACGCCGAGAGCAGCATAAGGCTTTTCGGCATGAACGCCGCCATGTACGTCAATCAGGCGGCCCGCTTTGCCGTTCCGCTCTTCGTACTGCTGTCGGGCATGTCCTTCGGCATGTTCGAGGCCGGGAAAGGGCCCGTGAAGTTTTTCGGATCCCGCGCCGTCAAAATACTCGTTCCCTATCTGGTCTGGTGCGCCGTTTACTTCCTGTATGCCTCCCCCCCCCCCGATGTCGGGTGGCTGAAAGCCTTTCTTAACGGAATAAGCTCCGGCAGCTTTGCCTCACACATGTATTTCGTTCCCCTCATCGTGCAGCTTTATATTTTGGCTTACCCTCTGCGGTATCTCATTGAAAAACGGCCGGGTATGGTGCTGATACTCTGCTTCGCGGTCAGTTTCTGCGTTCAGGAACTGCTGATGCTTACCTGCTTCGGCACGGAGCTTCTCGGCTCCGGCTGGTTCAGATGGAACGTATGGCGGCTGTTTCCCACCTGGCTTTTCTATTTTGCCGCGGGCATGTATATCACAAGGGAGCGTCTTGCGCGGATAGCGCGCGCCGCTTCGGACAACCTGCCGTGGCTGCTCATCCTCTGGCTCATTTCGGCCGTACTGCTTACTCTTGACAGCCGCGCCACCGGCTCCGTGGATCTTTCGATAAAGCCGCTGATCATGATTTATACCGTGATCGTCTTTGCCGCGCTCTGCGGCATTGCTCAAAAGGCCGGAAACCTGCGCGCCGTACAGCGCATCGCGCGAACGCTGTCCGGCTTATCCTATGACGTATATCTCAGCCACGTGCTGTTTCTCATGCTGCTGCGCAGGCTGGGCGGCGTATTCAAAGGAACGTCCGGCATGCTGCTGCTGTTCATCGCCGTGACGGCCTGCTCCCTTGTCTATGCCGCTCTTAAGCGCCTGTTCCGAAAAGTAATAACGAACAAAGGAGACGGTTAATTCGAAAAGGGGCTGCCAAACGGTTGCAGCCGAAAGCGCCTCTTTCATGGATCGTGTACGCTCCCGGCTTCATGCGGTGTACGCTCTGACTTCCGACTCCCAAAAAGTATAAACGCGAAAGGCTGAAAAAATGAAGAAATGCATTTCCATGATCCTCAGTTTTTTCTTATTAACGCTGTGTCTGTCCATTGGTGCAAAAGCGGCAAATGTCGTTTTGTCTCCCCAAAAGCTGACCGTTAACGGAAGCCCTGTCGAATGCGAGAAATATAACATTGACGGAAGCAATTATTTCAAATTACGCGACATCGCGTATTTATTAAACGGCACCGAAAGTCAGTTTGAGGTCGGTTATGACAACATCACGCGTACAGTCACCGTTATGTCCGGCCCGGCGTATACTCCGACAGGCAGTGAGCTCGTTATCGGCGAGGACAAATCGGATACTGCCGTACCTTCGTCGCAAGCCGTTATTATCAACGGTCAAAGGGTCGAGGATATCAGTGTTTACAACCTTGCCGGCAACAATTTCTTTAAACTGCGCGACCTCGGCTCCGCTCTGGGATTTTCCGTGGATTATGACAAGGCGAGCAATACCGCCATTATCCTCAGCGAAAAAACGTATCCGGCTTCGATGTCCGCTGCCGAAATATTTGAAAAATATTCTTCCGC
>JAGDDB010000130.1 GCA_017958265.1 Oscillospiraceae bacterium
GACCGCGGCGACGCTCGCGGACTTCGCGGAGAATACCGCCGAACGCTCCGGTGCCTGGAACGAACTGACGAAGGCCGAGATCATGTCGAGAAGCGCCACGCATCCGACGGTCTTCTCGCGCATAGAAAAACTGGGCGTCGACTGGCCTCCTGCCCTCCTCGGGGGCCCGTCCGGCAAGTACGCCGAAGAGGTCGGAAGAGCGCTGGCGTCGGCCGAGGAGACCTCCTGGGGGCTCGTCGAAGCCGACTACGGAAAACTCCGGAAGGAAAACTACCTTGACAAGATCGAAATGATCGACGGATGGGCCGCCGAAGGCCGTCCGCTCTCGCCCGAAAAATACGGCGATCTGCTGGATGCCATGTTGAGCGTCGGGAAGACAAAAGAGGCGGAGGAGCTCGCCAACCGCGCGATCGACGGCCTGCCCGCGTCGGCGTCGCACCGGGGCTATTACATCAGGGGCATCATAAAACTCCACAGATACGACGATTCAGGCATCGACGACATCTACACCGCCATGGCGGAGAACAGCAATTACATCGAAGAAGGGCTCGACGTCATCGGAGCCTACTGCTGCATGAAGGGGCTTGAGAAGGAAATGAACGATTACAGGGAAAAAGCCGTGGAGATCATGCAGAAAAAAGCGGACGAGAACGACAACATCGGCACTCTGGAGAAAAATGACAGGCTCTCGGAGGAACACCTCCCCGACGGCATGCTGGACGAGATACTGGGTTTCATAAAGAATATCCCCGACAACTCGGTAAGCAAAATCTTCCTCGTGCGAAAAACGGTCTCCGACACTTTCTTCACGAGCGCGTTCGTGATAAAATTCGCCTCCGGCACCGACGACGAAACGGCGCAGCGCGTCATGCACGCGATCTTCGTCCACCTCGACACCTGCAGCGACTGGCAGTTCTCGCTCTTTGACCACCGCGAGCTCGAACCGGGGACCGTCGAACGCATAAGCGGCAGCCTCGTATGGAACGCCGACTCCGCGACGGAGGGATGAGACCAAATCAGCATTAGTTTTTTCTTTGTGTTCATCATTATACCCGTTTATGCCCTTGACTTGCGGGTATAAAACGGGTATAATATAAAGGCAGGATATTATCTTGCTTGGAGGTGAATCATGGCAGATCAGAGCATAAAAGAAAAAATCGCATCGTTGGAAAAACAGATCGCACTGCTTCCGAAGGGCTCAGTCGGGCAGAAAACCGTCAACGGGAAGGAGTATTTCTATCAGCGCTGGACGGAGAACAAGAAGAGGAAAGAGAAATACATCCCCGCCGACGAGATCGAAGCCCTGAAAAGTAATATTGAAAAACGAAAGGCTCTGGAAAAGGAGCTCAAAGAGCTGCATAAGCAAGCGCCGGCCGTTGCCGCGCCGAAACCGGCAGCGCATTCGTTCCTGACCAACGTGCGAACCGGCAGCGCACTCCGCAGCTTTGCAGTACCCGTGAAAGGTTTTAAGAAACGCGATTGCTTCCGGGCACTCCACGAATATCTTTACGGCCCGATGCAGGACAAGGTGTTTATTCTCTACGGCCTCCGGCGTACAGGAAAAACAACGCTGATCCGGCAGACCTTCGCAGAGATGACGGACGAGGAACTTGCGAAGACAGCATTTGTCCAGATCACAAGGAACGACACGCTGGCCGCTGTGAATCAGGATTTGAAAGCTCTGGAGGAGGCGGGATTCCGCTTTGTTTTCTTCGATGAAGTCACGCTCATGGAGGATTTCATCAGCGGTGCAGCGCTCTTCTCTGATGTATATGCAGCAAGCGGCATGAAGATCGTGTTGTCCGGTACGGATTCTCTGGGCTTCCTGTTCTCCGAGGACGAGCAACTATTTGACCGCTGCATTCTGCTCCACACGACCTTCATCCCCTATCGGGAGTTTGAACAGGTGCTCGGCGTGAAGGGCATCGACGAATATATCCGATATGGCGGCACGATGAGTCTCGGCGGCATCCACTACAATGAGACATCGACCTTCGCCAGCAAGTCCAGCGCGGATGAGTATGTGGACAGCGCCATCGCCCGGAACATCCAGCACTCCCTGCGGTATTATCAGGACGGCGGGCATTTCCGCCATCTGCAGGAGCTGTATGAGCACGACGAGCTGACCAGCGCAATCAATCGGATCGTGGAGGACATCAATCACCGCTTCACGCTAGAAGTGCTGACGAAGGATTTCCTGTCAAACGATCTGGAGATTTCACGAAAGAATCTGCGTCGGGACCGGGAACAGCCAACTGATATTCTGGACCGCATCGACCTCCCGGAAGTCACGGAACGGCTGAGGCACCTTCTGGAGATCCGCAACCTGCCGGAGCAGTCTGTCAAGCTCAGCGATACGCACATCTCAGAAATCAAGGAATACCTTGATCTGCTTGATTTGACTCATGAGATAGGCGTGTATGCGCTTCCTTCCGCTGAAAAACTGCGGGATCGGACGATCATATCACAGCCCGGCCTGCGGTACGCCCAAGCAGACGCACTGGTGAGCAGTCTTTTGCAGGATCAGACCATGAGCGACCTGTCCCTGACGGAGCGTAACTATGTACTGGATCGCATCCGCAGCGAAATCATGGGGCGCATGATGGAGGATATCGTGCTGCTGGAAACCGCGCTGGC
>JAGDDB010000131.1 GCA_017958265.1 Oscillospiraceae bacterium
CCGAAAAGAGCCGCCTGCTGGTCGCCGACGGCGGCGCATACGGGTATGCCGGCAAGGTCGCCTATACCCGGACGGGGAGCGACGCGGCCGTACTGCTCGCTGTTGGATACGGGACGGGGCAGCATTTGGAGCGGAATATCGAGAATGCGGAGTATTTCATCGTCCCAGCACAGCTTTTCCGTATCGAACATCATTGTCCGTGAGGCGTTGGAGAAGTCCGTTACATGAGCTTCGCCGCCGGTGAGCTGCCAGATGAGCCAGCTTTCCACGGTGCCGAAAAGCAGTTCTCCGTCACGCGCGCGCCTGTGCAGGGAGCTGTCGCGGTCAAGCAGCCATTTCAGCTTGGTCGCCGAGAAATACGGATCGATGACGAGCCCGGTGCGGCGAAGTATGTAGTCTTCCAGGCCCATGCTTTTCAGCTCGGAGCATATGTCGGCGGTACGGCGGCACTGCCAGCATATGGCATTGCATACCGGCTTGCCGGTGGACTTTTCCCATATAATCGTAGTTTCCCGCTGATTGGTTATGCCTATGCAGGCAATATCGGTAGGGGACAGGCCGCTTTTTTCGTACACCTCGCTCATGGCGTGAAGCTGGGTGGAAAGGATCTCCATAGGATCGTGCTCGACCCAGCCGGGGCGCGGATAGATCTGACGCAGAGGGTACTGCGCTTTGACAATGACCTTGCCGTTTATATCGAACAAAATGGCGCGGGAACTCGTGGTGCCTTGATCCAAAGCGAGGATGTATCCGTTCATATCTGTGCTTATCCTTTCGGGAGTATTTTCCTTTTCCGTTTTTCGGTGTATAATTACGAAAAAACATAGGGGGATACGCCGTGATGACCGATAAATATGACTCCGCGGGATCGGGGAGCATCAGTTTTTTTATCCGTGAGCCCGCGGGAGAGGCTAAGGGCATCGTGCAGTTCGTGCACGGCATAGCGGAGCATTCCGGGCGCTATGAACGCTTTGCCGAATATCTCGCGGAGCACGGATACATGACCGCGTCTGAGGATCACATGGGGCACGGAGCGTCCGTATCGGAGGCTTGTCCCCTCGGGTGCGTGCGCGGAGGCTGGGACGCCATGGTGAGCGACGTGAATGAGCTTACGCGGCGTCTTCGCGAGAGCAGACCGGACCTGCAGCTGTTCCTGTTCGGACACAGCATGGGTTCGTTCCTGGCAAGGACCTGTCTTTACACTTATCCTGACTCGGGAATAAGGGGGGCAGTCATATCCGGGACCGCGTGGCAGCCGGGAGCGGTGCTCGCGGCGGGCAAACTCATGTGCCGCGCGGAGATACTCCGGCACGGCGCCGACCGGCCCAGCGAATTTCTTGAAAACATGATGTTCGGAGCCTACAGCAGGCAGTTTGGCGACGGCGCATCGCCGAACGATTGGATCAATTCGCTTCGTGAAGAAGTGGAGCTCTACACCAATGACCCGCTCTGCGGCTTCACTGCGTCGGGCGGAATGATCCTGAGCATGATGGAGGGCCTGATACGAAATCAGAAAAAGGATAATCTTTCGAAAATGCCCCGCAGTCTGCCGGTGCTTTTCATAGCTGGCGACAGAGACCCCGTCGGCGCGAACGGAAAAGGCGTAAGACGCTGCTTTGAAGAATTCGGAAAGGCCGGTATGACGGATACGGAAATAAAGCTATACCCCGGAGCGAGGCATGAGGTGCTCAACGAAAAATGCAGACTGCAGGTTTATGACGATATACTTGCCTGGCTGGATGCGTATGCCCGGCGATAACGCGGGCTTTTCAGCAATGCAGTCCGGAGGGCTTTATCGACAGCTTGAACGGCAGAGGATCACACTCTGCCGTTCACTTTTTTTCAGCGTACGTTCATGCCGTCGATCTCCATTATGTTGCGGCCCATATCCGCAGTGATCTTTGCCCCGTCGCCGGGAGAATACATATCCCATATGTCGCGGGATACTCTCGCGCGGTAGCTGTTTTTGCCCTTGGAGTCGGTAAAGGTAAGTATGTATGTCTCGCTGCGCCCGTTCTCGCGCTCGTTGCCGCCGAGGCGGAACTCGGGCCAATACGGCTCGGTGTACGTGCTGTCTTTCGAGCCGTCATAGCTGCCCCGGGCGGTTTCCGTGCGCAGCGGTATCCATTTGTCTATGTTGTAACGGTACAGCGTTTGGTATACCGGTTCCAGAACGTATACCGGCACGCTGCGCGTTTCGGTACGGTATTCGGTGCGGTAGCGCGGTTCCTCGCGGACGACTTCGGAGAAGGTGCCGTCGCCGTTGTCTACGTAATCGGTATACGTATCGTAGCCGTCAAGGACCCGTTCGGGGACCTGATAGGTCTCTTCCTCGTAGTGATCGAGGATCTGATCATAGTGGTGTACGGCCCGGCGGCTGTCAAGCAGAGTACCTCCGGAGGGTACGGACCAATCCTCTTCCTCGACGGTGGCATACTGCTCCAGCGTTATCGAGCGCTCCCAGCTTTTGTCGATAAGCACCGCATCTTTGGAACGCGGAATGATCGCCCGCAGACCGAGCAAAACGGCAATTACGAGCAGCAGCGGAATAATGATGCGCTTCTTTGAACGCTTGGGTGCGGGCGGCGGGGGAGAGGGCTGAGCGCTTGCCTCACGCTTTTTGAGATTGTCGAAATAGCTGCCGGAGGAATCGGCCCTGCCGGCGCCGCAGTTGGCGCAGGTTTCCCTGTCGTATCTGTTGAGACTGCCGCAGAATGAACAGGTCCAGTCGGCTCCCTTGCCGTAATTTTTCGCTTTTTCGTCACTGAGGGCCTTTTTCTCGCTGCCGAGATAAAACTTCGTGTCGGCGTCCTGCGGGTGAGCGCAGTTGGGGCAGGTCTTGGTCAGACCGCCTATGCCTTTTTCACCGCAGTACGGACAGTCCCAAAGACCCTCCAGTATTTTGCCGGCCATGCTTCCGCCTCCGTTCAGCTTTATACTCCGATTATAGACCGAAATGCGTTTTTTTCAAGA
>JAGDDB010000132.1 GCA_017958265.1 Oscillospiraceae bacterium
GCTGGTTTTCGGCCGACTCGACCTTGGATATTGGCAGAAAGGCACAGTCGAGCTGCTCTTCGGCGACGGACTCCGCTCCGAAAAGAGCTTCAAGACCGCTTCCGAGACCTTTTTTCACTTTCCGACCTCCCATCCGTTCTTTTTGATTATCTCCGCGGCAAGCTCCATGTATGCCAAGGCGCCCCGGGAGCCTTTGTCATATGCCGTCACGGGGCGGCCGTGGCTCGGCGCCTCGCTCAGGCGGACATTGCGCGGTATGACGGTTTTGAAAACCGTATTTTTAAGATGTTTTTTTACCTCGTTGGCCACCTGCAGGGATAAATTGGTGCGGCCGTCAAACATCGTGAGCAGTACGCCCTCGATCTCGAGAGAAGGATTGTGCGAGCGGCGTATCATCTTGACGGAGGACATCAGATCGCTCAGGCCTTCAAGAGCAAGATATTCGCACTGCACGGGGATAAGGATGGAGTCCGCCGCGCACAGCGCATTGAGCGTAAGCAGCTCCAGCAGGGCGGGGCAGTCTATCAGGATGCAGTCATAACGGTCCTTTACGGGCTCGAGAGCTTTTTTCAGCACGAATTCGCGCTCGTCGGCCTCCGCAAGGAGTATCCCGGAGCCGAAAAGCCCCTTGTTGCAGGGGATAACGTCGCCGTAACGGGTCTGGACGATCGCTTTTTCGGCGGGGATGTCCTCGATAAGCACGTTATAGGTGCTCGGATAGACCGTGTTCTTGTCTATGCCCATGCCCGACGTGCTGTGCCCCTGGGGATCCGAATCGACAACGAGGCAGCGAAGACCGAGCGCGTGAAAGGACGCACACAGATTGACGCAGGTCGTTGTCTTGCCTACGCCGCCCTTTTGATTGAATAATGCTATCACCTTGCCCATAATAGGATGATTATACCACGATGAACGGGATTTTCAACTGTTATCGCGACAAATGTTTCACGTGAAACATTTACCGGGGCCCGAGCGCAAATTGTTTCACGTGAAACATTTACACGACAAAGCAAAAAGTGTATACTGACCGTATAATGAAACCGGCGGCTTCACCGGGACGCGGCCGATAAGTGCGGTGGCGCCGGACCGGGCAAAGAAACGGAGGTCAGCTCATGCAGAACGAGACTTTGAAAGTGATAAGAGCCAGAAGAAGCACAAGGAGCTATCTTACGGACAAGATAAGCGATGAAGAGCTCGGCGCTATTCTCGAGGCGGGACTTTGGGCGCCTACGGCCCGCAACGAACAGGAGATATCCGTTGCGGTAGTGCGGGGCGGCGAGGTCATGGCGGCGTTCAAGGAGGATTTCAAAAAGAACAATCAGAGAGGCGCGCGCTTTGACGATTTTGATTACAATGCGCCGGTTTTTCTCTTCCTTTACGGCCCCCGCGATTTTCCCTATACCGAGATGGACAGCGGCATAGCCGCCGAAAACATGGCGCTTGCGGCGGAGAGCATAGGTCTCGGAACGGTGATTATCGGCTGCATACGTGATTTTATGCGCTCCGACGCCGCCCGGAGCTGGAGAGAACGCTTCGGCATGACGGAAAACGATATTTTCACCGTCGGCGTAGCAATAGGCAGAAAAGACAAGGAGACCCCGGAAAGACCGAGAAAGGAAAATCGGATCAAATTCATCAACTGAGAAGCTGTGTGATATCGTCAACGGTCAGCTCATCCTGCAAAGCTAAGTTAAGAGCATAACCGATAAGCTTTGAGATATCTTCCACGCGGGCGTCTATTTCCCTCGGAGTCACGATCATGGAGCGGCCGTAGGGGCCGAAGTCCTCGGAGGAGATATTTCCAATATTTTCCAGTTCAACAAGGTCCGCGGCGAGGGTGGCGGCGTCCACCACCGTGGGAACGCCCACGGCGATAACGGGCACGCTCAGCGTGCTCAGACTCAGCTCGGCCCTGCTGTTGCCCACGCCGGAGCCGGGGATTATGCCGGCGTCGGACAGCTGCACCGTGCGGCACACGCGGCCCAAACGGCGGGAGGCGAGCGCGTCGACCGCAATGACGGCCGAGGGGCGCAGCGCAGAGACAAGGGCGCGCACCATTTCCGCGCTTTCCACGCCGGTCACGCCGCAAACGCCGGTCTTTACCACCGAAACGCGCCGCAGAAATCCGAAATGCTCGGGCAGGGACTCTGTAAGATGGCGCGTTGCCAGCACGTAGTCCGCGCTTCTCGGGCCGAGATCGTCGGGCGTTATCGCGCTGTTGCCCAGACCGGCTACCAGCACGTCCGAGTTTCGGTCCGTACCCAGCAAAGAGCGCAGACGGGAGGCGAGCAGCTCCGCTCCGCGGGCGAACGCCCCTTCCTCCTTGCCGAGCAGAGCGCCGAGCTCGACCGTGATATAAGTGCC
>JAGDDB010000133.1 GCA_017958265.1 Oscillospiraceae bacterium
CGTATTCGCAGTCGAGTATCGTCGAATCGAAGCATGACAGGAGCGCGCACTCGTTCGTTCAGAAGCCGTAGACGCCGCATCCGTAGAGATCCAGCCCGCGGAGCACGGTATCGCCGCAGTCGTAGAAATACAGCACGTCGCCCGCGCATTCGCCGATATCGGTATGTCCCATGGTGATATCCATAATGCCTGTGCCGGAGCAGTTTTCAAAGTGCAAAACATCGGCATAGCGCGGTTCGGTCACGATCTCGGTATCCTCCGCCGATCCGGACTCCGAGGCTATCGTGAGCCCGCTCACGCCGGTGATGACAAGCTCCGGTCCGTCGTATTTCTCGTCGATGCGCACGTAGCTGCGGCTCTCGTTGAAGTGGCCGCCCTCCTTCTCAAGGAGTCGGGACAGCGTATCGCTCAGGTTATATTTGCCCGGAGCTATCATCAGCTGTGTATCCGGAGCGATATTTTCGATCAGCTGCTCCATGCTTGATACATGTACGATCCGTTTTCCCGGCGTGACATTGAACTGGCATTCTTCGCCGATCACAAAGCTTCCGCAGTCCTTCAGTTCCTCATTGAGGCGCTGGCTCTCCCAGCGGCCGAAGGAACAGCGCTCAAAGCGCGCGCCGCTCTCACTGCCGCGGTAGTAGTAGGCGGGCAGGAAATTGCTCCCCTCGTTCCCGGTGAAGGCGCAGCCGTCGAAAAGGGCAAAAGAAGCACTGAAACTCAGCATGTCGAAGCCGCTGTTGTCCTTGAAGGTGCAGTTTTCGAAAACGGCGTCGCTGCAGAAGCGCAGGTCGACGATGCCGTAGCTGCAATCGCGAACGATGCAGTTTCTGACCTTGATCCCGACAGTGTGGTTCGCCTCCGCGCCGTAGGTGCCGCAGCCGTAAAGATCAAGACCGTCGAGCGTTATGTCACGGCAGTGATCGAACGACAGCACAGCGCCCTCGCAGCTGCCCTGCTCCACCGTGTGGCCGAAGGTAATGTTCTCGATGGTGATATCGGAACAGGCGTTGAAATACAGCACGTCGGCATAGCGCGGCTCAGCCACGACCTCCGTCGTGCCGTCCTTCGCGCCGCGGATCGTCATGCCCTCTACCCCGCTGATATCGGCCTGCCAGCCGTCATTGAAGCCGCGCATGACATATTCCGATACGTCGCCGGAGCTTTCACGCAGATACTCCGTAAGGTTATAAACACCCGGCGCGAGCTCTATGACCGCGCCCGGGGCGATCGCCGTGAGGAACTCTCCCGTCGTACCCACATGGATCGCTTCCTCCTCCGGCTCCTCCGACGGTCCCGGCTCCTCCGACGGCTCCGCCGACGGCGCCTCCGACTCAGTCGGGGGCTCTTCCGAGGTCGGCGTGGGAGCGTCGGAAGCCTGTGTCGGCGTTTCGGGACTCCCGTCTGTCGGGGAAGCTCCTCCTCCGCAGCCCATGAGCAATATAAGCAGCGCCATCACGAGCGCAAGCGTGCATATAACTGTCTTTTTTCTCATTTTTCGATTTCCTTTCGCGCTCTCTGCGCTTCCCGCATTGAAACTCACGGTCATTTATCCTCGGCGGTCATCCCGTTCCGTTCCGGCGGGTATCCTTTCTTTTTTTGCCCGCGATCACTGCGGGAGCCCGGCGGGCATGCCGGGCTATGATATGCTTTGAAAAGCGCGTCCCGACGTCCTGAGAAAGCGCCGTTGGGAACGGCGCCGATCATTCGTCGGGCGTCTCCTCGCTTTGGTCGATCCTGTGGGTCTTTCCGTCGCTTCCGAGGACTGTGTTCTCGGAAGTATACGGCTTCAGCTTTCCGGATGTGATCAGGTCGACGACGACTCCGGATATTTTCGGATCGAACTGCGTGCCGGAGCAGCGTTTAAACTCATTGATGATCACGTCCAGAGAGAAGGGCTCCTTGTATACCCTCTTGGACGCCATGGCGTCAAAGCAGTCCGCGCAGCAGATGATCCTTGCCACGAACGGGATGCTGTCGCCTCCGATGCCCTCGGGATAGCCCGAACCGTCATATTTTTCATGATGGGATTTCGCGCCCTCAATGATCTGCGGTATGGTCGAGATC
>JAGDDB010000011.1 GCA_017958265.1 Oscillospiraceae bacterium
CAGAACCGCCGGCGTCGGCAGCATTCATGTCAGGGATCCGTTTATCTCCCGCTATACGGATCTGGTGGAGAGCACGATCATCCCCTATCAGTGGCGCATGATCAATGACGACCGGAAGAGCGGCATCATTCATAATTTCCTTCGCCGTCACGGCGCTGTCGGGACTGATACTGATACCGATGCTGCGCCGCCTCAAGGCGGGGCAGAGCATAAAGCGCGACGGGCCGGTATGGCACATGTCCAAGGAGGGCACGCCCACAATGGGCGGACTGATGTTCATCGCCGGAATGATCGCCGCGGTGCTCGCGGCCATTTTGACCTCGCTGCGCGGAGACACCGTCGCCCCCGCCATGCTGTGCTTTGCGCTGGTGCAGGGCGCCATCGGCTTTGCCGACGACCTGCAGAAGGTGCGCCGCCACGGCAATCAGGGCCTCACCGGCATACAGAAGTTTTTCCTGCAGCTTGCTGCGGCCGTGGCTTTCATACTGCTTTTGAGGCACAGGGGTTATCTCAGCCCCGAGGTATATCTGCCCTTCATCGGAACGAGGCTGCACATGAGCGAGCCGGTGTATTTCATTTTCGCGGCCTTCGTCATTGTCGGCACGGTCAATGCGGTCAATCTGACCGACGGCGTGGACGGCCTGCTCAGCGGGGTCACGCTGCCGACCGCGATATGCTTCACGGCCCTGGCGATAAACTGGGGCGAAAAGCCGCAGGCCGTGTTTGCCGCGGCGCTTACGGCGGGCATAGCGGCGTTCCTGATATTCAATTTCAATCCGGCGAAGGTGTTTATGGGCGATACGGGCTCGCTTTTCATAGGCGGGGCGATATGCGCTCTGGCCTTTGCGGCGGATATGCCGCTTATATTGGTGCCGCTGGGCGTGATATACATAGCCGAAGCCATGTCCGATATAATACAGGTGCTTTATTTCAAGCTGACGCACGGAAAGCGCATTTTCAGGATGGCGCCGCTGCACCACCATTTTGAAAAAGGCGGCTGGAGCGAGAAAAAGATATTCGTCGTGTTCACCGCGGTGAGCGCCGTTTTTGCCCTGCTGACCTGGCTGGGCGTAAAGGGCAGATACGGGATATAGGAAGGAACGAAAAATGGCAGAGCTGTATGAGTTTCCCGGGAAAGGAAGGGGCGAACGCCTGAGCGCCGACGCCGCGAAAACGAAAAAAAGAAAACGCGGACGCATGGACATACCCTTCTGCATGCTGACGCTGCTTATACTTCTGGTGGGTCTTGTGATGCTGCTGTCGGCGAGCTATGTAAGGGCCTATTACGAGTCGTACGGCAGCTCGGGCGTGCCGGACGCGGCGGCATATTTCAAGCGCCAGCTGATGTGGTCGATTTTAGGCATAGTCGGCATGCTGCTGATTTCGAGGGTGCGCCTGAGCTTTATCAGGCGGGTGTCCTTCTACGGCATGGCCGCCTCGATAATACTGCTGCTGCTCGTGCTCATGCGCGGCCTTTCGGGCAACGGAGCGGAGCGCTGGCTGGGCATACCCGGCGTAATAACCTTTCAGCCCTCGGAGACGGTCAAATTGGCCGTCGTGGTGGCCTTTTCGGCGTGGATATCCGAATACGGCGATGAGATGAAGACCTTCAAAAAAGGCGTGCTCCCCTTTGCCGTCACGCTTCTTATCATCACGTTCCTCCTCCTTCTGCAGCCGC
This sequence comes from Oscillospiraceae bacterium, assembly GCA_017958265.1. Classification (GTDB taxonomy): domain Bacteria; phylum Bacillota; class Clostridia; order Oscillospirales; family Oscillospiraceae; genus UBA1246. Next base: position 1,679 of record JAGDDB010000011.1, read on the forward strand.
ATCTTTCCGCGACGATAATAATACTGCTGCTGGGATTTATGATGATGTTCGTAGGCGGAACGCGGCTGAGATATCTCGCCGCGGCGGCCGCCGTCGCGGCGCTGGGATACGCCCTGCTGCTGTATCTCATAAAGACGGACAGCGCGATACTGCAGAAGGTGAGCTTCTTCAGATACGCCGTTGAGCGCATCACCGCCTGGCAGGATCCCGAATCCGTGCTGCTTTCGGGAGGCTGGCAGATAATACAGTCGCTTTACGCCATAGGCTCGGGCGGTCTGCTCGGTCTCGGCCTGGGGCAGAGCCGACAGAAATACATGTACCTGCCCTACGAGCATAACGACTATATCTTTTCCATAGTGTGCGAAGAGCTGGGCTTTGTAGGCGGAGTGCTCATACTGCTGCTGTTCGCGCTGCTGATCATACGCGGCTTCTGGCTGGCTATGCACTGCCGCGACAAATACAGCTCGCTGGTCGTGACGGGCATGATGATACTGCTTTCGCTGCAGGTGTTCCTCAACGTTGCCGTCGTGACCAACCTCGTTCCCGCAACGGGCATATCCCTGCCGTTTTTCAGCTACGGGGGCACGGCTTTGGACATACAGCTGGCCGAGATGGGCATAGTCCTTTCGGCCTCGCGGGACATACCGGATAAATAAGGCGAGGCAAAATCGCAGAGGTTCGACTCCCTTCGCCTATTTCAACGAAGCGCAGGCGGAAAGCTGCCCGTCAAAACCTTGATCGGAGGGAAAGCGATGAATTTCCTTTTCGCCTGCGGCGGGACCGCGGGACATATCAATCCGGCCATCGCACTTGCCCAGGGGCTGGGCCGCCTCATGCCGGATTCGAATTTTCTTTTTATCGGCGCCGAGGGGAACATGGAAATGGATCTCGTTCCCTCGGAGGGCTATGAGATAAAGGCGATCAAGGCCGGCAGCCTCCACCGCAGCCTCCGGCCCGACGAGCTGCTGAAAAACGTAAGATCGGTATATTATCTGTGCGTTTCCACGCACAAGGCAAAAAAAATAATGCGCGCTTTCAAGCCCGACGCCGTTCTGGGTACCGGCGGATACGTCTGCTACCCGGTGATAAAAGCCGCGTCGGAGCTTGGCATACCTACGCTGATACACGAGTCAAACGCCTTCCCGGGGCTCACCACGAGGATGCTCGAAAAATACGCCGACAGACTGATGGTGGGTTTTGAGGAGAGCAAAAGCTTTTACAGGCATCCCGAAAAGGTGGTCTTCACCGGCACTCCCGCGCGCAGCGGCTTCGGGACATGGAGCAGCGAGGAGGCAAAAAAGGAACTCGGCGCGGAAAATGTCCCGCTCGTGCTGTCCTTTTGGGGCTCGCTGGGAGCCTCGCACATGAACGAGGTGACGGCGCAGATGATAGCCATGAACGAAAGGGACGGAGCTTTCAGGCATATCCACGCGAGCGGAGGCGAGAACGGCCCGGAAAAGATGACCGCGCTGCTCGGCGGCACGGAGCTGAAAAACACGGAGATACGGCGGTATATCTATGATATGCCCAAGGTCATGGCCGCGGCGGACGTTGTGATATGCCGCTCGGGCGCTTCCACGC
>JAGDDB010000012.1 GCA_017958265.1 Oscillospiraceae bacterium
TATAGACGCTCAGCTCCACCATCTTCGGGTCCACCATGATCAGCTTGACCTCCTCCGGCTTTGCCCGGTAGAGCAGGCTGATGATCAGCGAGTTCATGCAGACCGATTTGCCCGAGCCGGTGGTACCGGCTATGAGCATATGCGGCAGGCTCGCAATGTCGCCCACTATGGGAGTGCCGCCTATGTCCTTGCCTATGGCAAAGGTCAGGCGGGATTCTTTTCCCTTGAAAGCGGGAGTATCTATAACGTCCCTGAGGAAAACGGTGTTGGTCATCTTGTTCGGGACTTCTATACCCACTATGGATATCTTTCCCGGTATCGGCGCTATCCTTACGCCGGTGGCGCCGAGAGCCAGCGCGATATCGTCGGAAAGATTGGTCAGCTTATTCAGCTTTACGCCCTGCTCCAGCTCCACCTCATAGCGGGTAACGGTGGGACCGCGCGTCACGTTGCATATCTCCGCCGCTATGCCGAAGCTCTTTATCGTCGCGGACAGGCGCTTTGCGTTTATGCTCATCTCTTCCTGCCCGTCGGCCGCGTTCATGCCGCTGCCTTTGGTGAGCAGGTCGAGGGGAGGATAAACGTATTTCACTTCCTCCGGCTCGGCAAGGTTCTTTTCTATGGAATCTGCCACCTCGGCGGCTGCTTTTTTCTTTTCAAGCTCGTCGGCGGCCTTGGCGGCCTTGTCTTCCTCCCGGCTCTTCGCAGCCTCCGCCAGGACGGTCTGCGCGGCCTCGCTGCGAGTCTCCGCGGAAGAGCTCCCGCGGGCGCCGGCCTCCGCTGCGTCAGCGGCAAACCGGCCCACCTCTGTCCTGCCTATGGGAGTCGGCGGCTTCGCTGCGCCGCCGGCAAGCACGCCGGCTATCATACCGCTGTCGGGTTCCGTGGGCGCGGCGGCGCCGTGCCGTCCTTTTTTCAGCCGCGGCGGATCGTCGTCCATGGGTATGTCTATGACCGTCCTGCGCGTCTGAGGCCGAGACGGTCTTACCTGCTCGTCATACCTTTTTGCCTCCGTGACCTGCTCCGGAGCGGTCTTTGCCGCGCGGGCAGTGAAAACGGGGCCTTTGTCGGTCTGCTCTTCGTAATCGTCTTCATAATCGTCGCGTATCTTCTCGGGCCTGGAGCGGTACCACTCGGCTATCGTGCCGAAGTTTATATTGAAAGCTCCGAGCAGCAGGAATACAAAGGCGATCAGGAGCACCGCGGAGGCGCCGAGCATGTTGAACAGCCCCCGGCAGCCCATCGCGAGCAGTCCGCCTATCAGTCCGCCGCTGCCGGCGGCCCCCTCGGCCGTTCCGGCGCGGTAAAGCTCTCCGGGCAGGGCCCAGCTCCAGCGGAACTCGGTCGTGCAGGCAAACAGATGTATTATCGCGCCCAGGATCACCGGCATAACAAGCAGGCAGACCGTCCTGCTTTTTATGCCCTCCCGCCTCAGCGCGGGAAGCAGCGCGCAGCACAAAAGCACTACCGGAAGAAGGTAAAAGCCCTTTCCGATCAGACCCTGCACGAATTCTCTGAAAAACCATATGAACCAGCCTTCGGAGGTAAAGCAGCCTATCAGGGCAAACAGGGTAAGAATGAAGAAAACGAATATCCGCGTTCTCCTCTTCTCTTCCTTTTTCCTTTTAAGCTTTTCTGTTTCGGCGGCTTTTTTCCCCGCTTGGGTCTTTTTTCGGGGCGTGCTGCCCGACGTGCGCTTTTTATTTGAGGCTTCGGCCAATATTATCCCCTCTCATGACATGTCGGCCCCGCGCCGCACGGTCACGGCGCGGTCACCGTCAGAATATTATCGTCGCCAGCACGGTCAGCGCGCCGACCGCCCAGCAGTAATACGAAAACTTTCCGAATTTGCCCTTGTTCGTCAGCAGCTTCACAAGTCCGAGGGCAAGGTAGCCTACGACGGCGGAAACGATCA
>JAGDDB010000134.1 GCA_017958265.1 Oscillospiraceae bacterium
ATGAAAAAACGACGAAGCGGCGTTTACAAAGGAGACACCATGACGCAAAAGCTGTTCTTTCAGGCAGTTTCCAAATTTATTGTCGGACTGATCGTTACGGCGGTACTTCTGTTCCTGCCTGCCGGAACTATTCATTATCGGAACGGCTGGGTTTTTATCGGGATCCTTTTCGCTCCGATGTTTATTGCCGGGATCGTGATGATGCTGCGCAGCCCCGAATTACTGAAAAAAAGATTAAGCGCAAAAGAGACGGAGACGGAGCAGAAAACCGTCATCGCGTTGAGCGGAGTTATGTTTGTCGCCGCTTTCATCATTGCGGGGCTGAATTATCGATTCGGCTGGATCATTATGCCCGCCCCGGCGGTTTATATTTCGATCGGCGTATTTCTCGCGGCATATTTGATGTATGCCGAAGTATTGCGGGAGAACGCTTATCTGTCGCGGACCGTGGAAGTTCAGGATGATCAGAAGGTGATCGATACGGGACTGTACGGCGTCGTTCGTCACCCCATGTATTCGTCGACCTTGATCCTGTTTCTCTCGATGGGGCTCGTACTCGGCTCACCGCTTTCCTTTGCAGTATTGCTGTTCTATATTCCTATCATTGCAAAGCGGATCAAAAATGAAGAGGATGTTCTGGTACGGGGTCTGGAAGGATACGAGGAGTACATGAAAAAAGTGAAATACAGAATGATCCCGTTCATTTGGTAAACGGATAAGAGAAAGATGATGAAAGAAATGAGCCCGCCGCGTCGGCGGGATTTTTTTCCTTTCAATATTCATGTTTTCAAACACGGATATTCAATTTTTGTTAATTCGCGAAATACTATTTATAATGAGCACTAAAAAAATAAGAGCCGAAAATGAATAACGGTTGCAAAAGCGACTCGATTCCAATACAATGGTAACCGAGGCCGAGAGCGGATCCCCTTGCCCGGGCCGGACGGCAGCGGGGAAGGGCCGAGGCAGAATAAACTACCGGCGGTGAAAGCATGACAGACAGATCAGCTAATATTTTCGGCAACGAAATGTCCGCGAAAGACAGGCGCAGGGCGCTTAGGTCAAAGACGCGCTTTGCGGGAAAGTTCGGCGACGACAGCGCGGCGCCTCACCCCGCCGCGGTGCGGGAGAACGGTCATATCGGAGAGCTTTTGGGCGTAAAGGACATACGCGTAGGCGAGAAAGGCGGGTCACTGTCCTTTGACAGGGAAAAGGGCGTTATCGTAGGCAATATTCGCATGGGCTTCGGACACTACCGCATTTCCATGGCGATAGCCTCTGCCGCTCACGCGCTCGGATATCAGCCGTACTGGATGGATCTGAACTCTTATCCGGATACGACATGCACGAAGGTGATAAGCGCGCAGAACGATCTGTATTCCCTCGGCTCGCGCATATCGCAGAAAAGCAGGCTATTCAACCGCCTTGTCTGGGAGCCGATGAATTACGAAGGCTTCAGAAAGCTCAGCTACAACGCCTCGGATCAGAAAAATGCCGAGCTGATGGCTCCGGTGTTTGCGGATATCCCTAAGGATATCCCGCTTATCGGCACCCATGTCTGGCCGGCGCAGGCTGCCCTGCACGGAGGAATGAAATATGTGGTGAACGCCGTTCCCGATAACTGGCCGATGGCGCTGCATCTTGCGGAGGGCAGCATACATACCGTGCAGACTCACTACGCTTATCAGGGCTACCGTATACTCAACGGCATGAGGGGCAGGGAAGTGCTGCGCCCGATGCCCGCGGACAGCCTTATATACACCGGCCACTATGTAGACGATGAGCTGGTGCGCGCAGCGGAAGAGGACTGCGCGGCGCGAACGGACAGGAAAAAACGCGGCGCGCCTATGCGCTTTATGCTCACCGTAGGCGGGGAGGGAGCGCAGAAGGAGATATTTGCCGCCGTGATACGCAGCCTTATGCCGAAGATCGAAAGCGGCGCGGCGGCGCTGTATGTAAACGTGGGCGATCACAAAAGGGTATGGGAAGAGCTTACGAAGGCCATACCCGGACTGAGGGAGCTTTCAAAAGAGCATTTTGACGACTGGGATGATACGAAAGCCTTTGCCTCGGCTGCCTTAAGGGGCGGCGTAGAAGGAGTGCACGCCTTTTGGCACGGCAATATCTTTCGGGCGGTGTATTCGACCAACCTGCTTATGCGCAGCTGCGACGTGCTTGTGACAAAGCCGAGCGAGCTGGCCTTTTACCCGGTGCCCAAGCTGTTTATACGCCGCATAGGCGGACATGAGCAGTGGGGCGCCGTACACAGCGCGGAGATAGGGGACGGCACTCTGGAATGCCGCGACATACCCCACACGCTTCAAATGCTTGAGCTGTTCATGAATGACGGCGCGCTGCTCGCGGATATGTGGGGAAACATCGTAAAAAACAAAGCGATGGGAATATATAACGGCGCTTATGAGACGGTCAAGATCGCCATGGCGCTGAAGAAGGGGAACGAAACATCATGCATTTAACGCTGAAGGAAAAGCTTTCCTACGGTCTCGGAGCAGTGGGAAAGGACATGGTCTATATGCTGTCGGCCAGCTATGTCCTGTATTATTTTCAGGATGTCCTCGGTGTGAGCGCGATAGCAATGGGCGTGATCCTGCTTGCTGCGAGGATATTTGACGCCTTCAACGATCCCGTTATGGGCGTTATAGTGGCCAAAACGCGCACGCGCTGGGGCAAGCTCAGGCCCTGGCTGCTGATAGGCACGCTTACGAACGCAGTCGTGCTGTTTCTCATGTTTGCCGCGCCGCCGAAGCTTGACGCGGGCGGACTCGTGGCCTATGCGGCGATAACGTATATCCTCTGGGGCGTGACATATACCATGATGGATATACCGTACTGGTCGATGATCCCCGCCTTTACCGAGAGCGGCAAGGAAAGAGAAAATCTTTCCGCCTTTGCAAGGGCCTGCGCGGGCGTAGGCTCGGCCATAATCACCGTCGTAACCATGAAGGCGGTTTACTCGCTCGGCGGAGGAAACGAGCTCGCGGGCTTCAGGTGGTTTGCCGCTGCCGTCGCGGTGCTGTTCGTGTCGTTCATAGCCTTTACGTGCATAAATATAAAGGAGATATCCACCATAGACGTGGACTCTCCTTCCGTGGGACAGATGTTCAAGGCCCTGCTGCAGAACGATCAGGCCATGGCGGTGGTGGTGACCATAGTATTGGTGAACTGTTCGATTTATCTGACAAGCAATCTCGTGATCTACTTCTTCAAATACGATTTCGGCGGAACGAAGTGGTACGACGGCTACACCCTTTTCAATACCTTCGGCGGGGCGATGCAGATACTTTCCATGATCTTTTTCTTTCCGCTGCTGCGCCGTTTTTTCGACACGAGGAAGATATTTTACATAAGTCTCTGCGGAGGCATGGCGGGATACGCGGTGCTGCTGGTGCTCTCATTCGTGAACATGTCCAGCGTGCTGCTGCTTTTCATTCCGGCGTTCTTCATTTTCTCCACAAACGGACTTATGTCGGTGCTGACCACCATATTCCTCGCAAATACGGTGGAATACGGCGAGCTGAAAAACAAAAGGAGAGACGAGTCGGTCATATTCTCGATGCAAACTTTTGTGGTAAAGCTCGCCTCCGGCGTGG
>JAGDDB010000135.1 GCA_017958265.1 Oscillospiraceae bacterium
AATCCGTCGGCATAATCGGCAACAACGGCGCCGGCAAATCTACGCTTTTGAAAATGGTTACCGGAGTATGTTTTCCTACGTCCGGAAGCGTTACCGTAAACGGCAGCGTCGCCGCTCTGCTCGAGCTCACGGCAGGCTTTTCCGCGGAGATGACCGGCCGGGAAAATATACGCCTCAAGGGCAACATACTCGGCCTTTCGGAGACCGAGATAGATCTGATAGAAGACCGCGTGATTGAATTCGCCGACCTCGGCGAGTACATAGATCAGCCGGTAAGGACGTATTCAAGCGGTATGTCGGTAAGACTCGGCTTCGCGATAAACATAAGCATAGAACCCGAGATACTTGTCGTAGACGAAGCTCTCAGCGTGGGCGACGCGAGCTTCAGGCGCAAATGCAAGGAGAAGGTTGACGAGATAAAGCACCGCGGCGTAACCGTGCTGTACGTCAGCCACGCACAGGAAAGCATAAAGGATTTCTGCGACAGGGCGATTTACCTTGAAAAGGGCAGTCTGGTTTACGACGGCTCGGTTGAAGAAGCTCTGAAGCTGTACAGAGCGGCGCTGGCAAAGCGCACGCCGGGAAAGGGCGGTAAGAAATGAACGGATGGATAATCGCGGCGATAGTAATAGCCGCCGCGGCCCTGTTTGCGGCCGTGTCCATGGTTTTGCTGAAAAAATTCAGGCCTAAAAAATTCGAGCTTGTCAAAACAAGGATAAGAAAGCTGTTCTCCGGCATACTCTACTATTCATTGATATGGTTCCCGCGCAGCAAGAAGATAATGCTGTTCGGCGGCGAACAGGGAAAGAGCTTTGACGGCAACACGAAATATCTTTTTCTCGAAGCGGCTAAGGTGCCCGGCCTGCGCCCCGTATGGATATGCAAGAGCGGCAAGCTCGCAAAAAAGATACGCGCTATGGGTTATGAGGCGTACACTTCCCGCTCGTCCAAGGGTATATGGCTGCAGCTGCGCGCAAAAACCATAGTGCTTTCGAGCAGCCTTAAGGAGGACTTCTTCTTCATACCGCTTTACGGCGCGACATCCGTAAACCTCTGGCACGGCGTCGGGCTCAAGCGCTCATGGTTCAGGAACATGAACTCAATATCCGCGCAGGTCATGGCAAGCAAGCCGTCGCTGTCCCGCTCTCTTAAAATGTGGTGGATAAAAACCAACCAGACGCGGCGCTGCTACGTTGTAGGCACAAGCGAACGGGTCTGCGAATACTACCCGGCTACATATAACATAAAACCTGAGAACGTGCTGAATCTCGGGCAGGCAAGAAATGACGTATTCTATGACGATTCGCTCGAGCAGACGGAGATACCCGAATATTTCCGCACGAACAAGATAATACTTTATATGCCCACGCATCGCTTTACGGGTGTGAAATCAAAAAATCTGCACGATAAGACGCGTGACGACATGGGAAGCCGCATAGATTACAAGCGTCTTTCGCCGCTGCTGCAGAAATACGGCTATACCTTCGTTATAAAGCAGCACCGCTGGACCAAAAAGACGATAAAGACAAAGTACCCGAATATAATAGATATAACGCACGACAATTTCAACTTCGATCCGCAGCTGCTTCTTAAGTATACGGATATATTAATCACGGACTATTCAAGCTGCTATACAGACTTTCTGCTTCTGGACAGGCCCGTTATTTTCTACTGCTATGATATGAAGGAATATCTCTCGAAATGGGAGTTCAACTTTGACTATGACGAGGTTACGCCCGGCCCGAAGGCGATGACCTCAAACGAGCTTATAGACGCGATAGAATCGTTCATGAAGGGCGAAGATGATTACCGTGAAGAACGGGCGCGTGTGCTCGATATATTCTATTCGCCCGAAAACCGCGGCCTTACAGCAAAAAAGCAGCTGGATTACATTTTGGGAAAAATAACAAAATACAGGGTTTAACGCAAGGCCGTTATATGGTAGTATTATAATGTTAGATAATCTCCTATTTTTTGCAACCTTACGGAGGAAAACTGATTATGGGTCTTAAGGAGCTCGTTTATCCGCTTGATACTGAATATATTATCGCCAAAAAGCGTTCTTTAAAGAAACAGCTTAAAAACACCCCCGGGCTCAAAAAGCTCAAGATAGCTCTGCTTTCCGGCTCTACGATAGGCCTTTTTGCAGATATGCTCGAGCTTTTCCTGCTCGACCGCGGTTTTGAGCCGGAATTCTTCGA
>JAGDDB010000136.1 GCA_017958265.1 Oscillospiraceae bacterium
CGTCTTGCCCACGCCGGTGGGGCCGAGGAACATAACGCTGCCTATGGGCCTGTTGGGGTCGGATATGCCGGCGCGGGAACGCATTATGGCCTCCGCCACCTTTTGGACCGCCTCGTCCTGGCCGATCACGCGGCGGTGCAGCACTTCGTCAAGGTGCAGCAGCTTTTCGCGCTCGCCCTCCATCAGCTTGGCCACCGGTATGCCCGTCCACTTGGCTACTATGCCCGCCACTTCTTCTTCCGTGACGGTATCGTGCACCATGCCGCCCCCGTCCCGCTTCTCGCTGTTCTTTTCGGCCTCGGACAGGCGGCGCTCCAGCTCGGGCAGATCGGAATATTTCAGCTTGGCGGCTTTTTCATATTCATAGTGCAGCTGGGCGTTCTCTATCTCCCCGCGCACGTTCTCTATTTCTCCCTTGAGCTTTTTCACCTCGTCAACGCTGCTCTTCTCCTTCTCCCAGCGGGACTTCATCTCGTTGAACTTGTCTTTGAGGTTTGCAAGCTCCTCCGTCAGCTTTTCCAGCCTGTCCTTCGACAGACGGTCGCTTTCCTTTTTCAGCGCCATTTCCTCTATTTCCAGCTGCATGATGCGCCGGCGAATATCGTCCAGCTCCGAAGGCATGGAGTCTATCTCCGTGCGTATCAGCGCGCAGGCTTCGTCGACAAGGTCTATGGCCTTGTCCGGCAGGAAACGGTCGGTGATATATCTGTCCGACAGGGTCGCCGCCGCGACGAGCGCGTTGTCGTGTATGCGCACGCCGTGATATACCTCATAGCGTTCCTTCAGGCCGCGGAGTATGGATATAGTATCCTCCACGGAAGGCTCGCCCACCATTACCGGCTGGAAACGCCGCTCCAGGGCCGCGTCCTTTTCTATATATTTGCGGTATTCATCGAGGGTGGTCGCGCCTATGCAGTGCAGCTCGCCCCTTGCCAGCATCGGCTTGAGCAGGTTGCCGGCGTCCATGCTGCCCTCGGTCCTGCCGGCGCCGACGATATTGTGCAGCTCGTCTATGAACAGGATGATACCGCCCTCGGAGCGTTTGACCTCGTCAAGCACCGCTTTGAGCCTTTCCTCAAATTCGCCGCGGTATTTCGCTCCCGCTATCAGAGCGCCCATGTCAAGGGAGAATATCGTTTTTTCCTTAAGTCCGTCGGGCACGTCTCCGCGCACTATGCGCTGGGCAAGGCCCTCGGCAATGGCGGTTTTGCCCACGCCGGGCTCGCCTATCAGCACGGGATTGTTCTTCGTCTTTCTTGACAGTATGCGTATCACGTTGCGTATCTCGGCGTCCCTGCCTATGACGGGGTCCAGCTCCTGACTGCGGGCGCGCTGCACAAGATCCACGCCGTATTTGCTCAGCGCATCATAGCTGTCCTCGGGATTATCGCTGGTCACGGGGCCTGTCTTGACCTTGCTCAGCTCCGCGGAGAAATTCGATCTGTTAATTCCGTGGTTTGAAAAGATCTTTTTTATCGCCGCTGTCGGCGCGGCGAATATCCCGGCCATGATGTGCTCCACGGACACATATTCGTCGCCCATGCTCTTCGCGGCGCTTTCCGCCGCGGTCAGCACCCTGTCGGCCTCCCGGGAAAGATATACCTCCTGATTGTCCCCCGTTACGCGGGGCAGCTCGGAAATGGCGGTGTCCAGCTCGGACAGCAGCGCGTTGCAGTCCACGCCCATTTTGCCGAGCAGCGACGGAATGAGGCCGCCGTCCTGGTCAGCCAGAGCGTAAAGCAGATGCTCGGGCATCACGTACTGATTATGATTTTCCTCCGCCATACGCTGTGCCAGCTGTACGGTCTCAAGGCTCTTTCTTGTATAGTTTCTGCTGTTCATAACGATCCCTCCTTCTTCAGCCGGGCGCCGCCCGGCACTCCAAAAGGCGCTTTTCCGTTCCGGCTCTCAAGCGCGGATGAAAGCGCGATCAGATATACAGACTGCGGCCTTTCATATATTCGCCGTAGCTCTCGTCCACCTCACTGCGGCCGAGTCTGCCCGTGAGGTAGCCCTTCATGAGGCTGTCGAACATCTGGATATACTCCGAAAGCGCCTGCGCCAGCTCCTCCGCGCCGCAGTCGCGCTCCGGCAGGGCTATGCTCCGAACGAATTTGCCCTCGTAAAGAGCGTAGCTTATCTCCCTTTTCAGCCTCGGCTTAAGCCGCTTGTCCTCTACCGCCTTCCACAGGCGGAAGAACTCCGCCATGGCGGAAAGCAGTGCCGCCGACTGCGTGCGGAAAACGACCGATATCTCGCCCAGCTCCTCTTCTCCGGAGCGGAAGAGCTCGACTTCATATTTCACCGTGGGACGGTATTTATACTCCAGCGAGCTTTTCAGAGACATGGTCTGCGTATTGGGGGCAAAAAACGGTATCAGCTCGCGCGAGCCGGCTATAAGCTGCTCGACCGCGCTGAAAATATCGCTTATGCGGCGCTCCGGCGTGGTCAGGTCCACATATTCGGAAAGTATCTTATTAACCAGATTTGAGCGGCTCGTGCCGCCGAGATGGGCCAGGCGGTCTATCTCCCGCACCACTTCATCGCTCAGCATCAAACTGTATAAGGTCTTTTTCAACGATCTCACCTTACCTTTCCGCAGCAAACACTATACCACGCCCAATATAATTTGTCAACAGATTTATATAACTTTTTCTACGAATTATATTTTGAAGGCAAAAATGATCAGCCGAGCAGGCTCGGCTGATCAGATAAACCGTCTATAAGAAATTTCAGCTGTAACGCGCCATTATGACCGCCAGAGAGGTACGGTCGCGAAGGCCCATTTTGTTATATATCCGGGACAGATAGTTTTTCACCGTTCCCTCGGTCAGATGCAGCGTCTCGGATATCTCCTTATTGCTCTTGCCCTTGCCTACCAGCACGCATATATCGCGCTCATGGTCCTTCAGCAGTTCGAGCATGTGCCGGTATTCCTGCTCGTCCGGGCCGCTGAGCCCGCTGTCTGCCGCGCTGTCCTTCACCCGATCATAAAGCTGCGCCAAAATACCTCTGTCCAGCACGGTCTGCCCGGATACTGTCACCCACGCGGCGTTTATTATCGCGTCCCTTCCCGCGCTTTTCAGCATATATCCGTCGGCCCCGGCGCCTATGGCGTCGATCACGGCGGATATGTCTCCGCCGTTGGTGAGCACGAGCAGCTTCGCGCCGGGACACGCGCGCTTCAGCTCCGCAAGCAGCTCGCTGCCGTCCCCCTCCGCCACCTTAAGATCCACCAGCACTATGTCCGGAGCCAGGGTCTCGACCTCTTTCACGGCAGTCGCAGCCTTGCCGCTCTTGCCCGCCACCGTGAAATCGTTCTGCGAAGAAAAGAACACGTCAAGGCTTTCAAGCAGCAGCATCTCGCTGTTGATAAAATATATCTTCTTTGTTGACATTGATATCATCCCTCGAATTTGCAGGGTGCATTTTTTAATTATCGAGTTAATTATAGATAAGTTAAAACGCGATTTCAAGTTACTAAAGTAAACACTTTGTTATTATTGTACATTGCAAAGTTATAACCTGTTACTTTTTGTCGGATTTCAAATTACCATTGTCAGTTTTTCCCTGCGTCACTTCTCCGGATATGTTTTCACAGTTCTCGGTCACAAACAGCTCTCCCCGCGCGTTTTTCACGCGAACGCCGCTCAGAGAAAGCCCTCTCACGTTTTTCATGAACACTCCCGCGGCGCAGGTTTTTTCGTGCATGGGCGTCATGATGGGCTCATCCGCGCCGAAAGAGCCGTCCATCTCTATATCCACGTCCGCGAGAGAAACGTCCTCCACCGGCCGTTCGGGCAGGCCGAGAAAGTACATTGCGGCGAATTTCGCTCCCGAAGCGCATACGGCTCTGAGACGTATTCCGGATATCTCGGGCGTAGTTTCGTCCAAGGGCTGCGCCCCGGGCGCGAAGATGCGTCCGTCGTTCATGTCCGCGCCGCAGCGGTAATAGCAGTTCACCGTTACCGGAGTGCCCACGCCGTCCATTATCAGGCCGTTTATAAGGATGTTTTTCACCGATCCGGCGCGTCCGCGCCGGGTCTTTATCCGCACGCCCCTGTCGGTGCCCCGGAAGACGCAGTTGGATATTGCCACATTGCGCACGCCGCCCGACATTTCGCTGCCTATTACCACTCCGCCGTGGCCCCTGCTCATGGTGCAGCCGGTCACGGTGATATTTTCGCACGGGTGAAGCTTCTGAAGCGGGTCGTTCTCCGTGCCCGCTGTTATGGTAACGCAGTCGTCGCCCACGTCGATATCGCAGTCGCTTATGCGCACGTTGCGGCAGCTCTCGGGATTTATCCCGTCCGTATTGGGGGAATGGGGCGGATTTTTTATAGATACGGAAGTGATGCTCACGTTTTCGCAGCACAGCGGGTGCACCGTCCAGCAGGGAGAGTCGATCATCCTTATCCCGCTTATGCGCACGTTGCGGCACAGCACAAAATATATGCTGCGCGGGCGCATGTAATCGTCTTCCTTCCTCGTGCCGTCCGGCCCTCCGAACCACCAATTCACGCCCTGCCCGTTTATCGTGCCCTCGCCCTTTACGCATATGTTTTCCGCATTGAAGGCACAGATCACGCCGGCATAGCCGCGCCGGGCAAGGCCGGGTATGCGCTGCGAATCGATGATCGGATAACGGCTCCTGTCGCCGGAGGCAAGCAGCTCTGCGCCGGCGTCAAGATACAGCGTCATATTGCTTTTGAGCTCCACCGAGCCCGTCAGATATTTGCCCGGCGGGAAATACAGGGTGCCGCCGTCCGGGGACATTTTTTCGATCAAAGCCCGCAGGGCGTCGGTATTGTCACTCGCGCCGTCGTTTATTATTCCGTATTCACATACATTGAACATACCGATATTACCTTATCTGTCCGTTCCCGCGAATGACGTATTTATACGACGTCAGCTCCTCCAGCCCCATAGGGCCCCTCGCATGGAGCTTCTGGGTGGAAATGCCCATCTCGCAGCCGAGCCCGAATTCGCCTCCGTCGGTAAAGCGCGTGGACGCGTTGACATACACCGCGGCGCTGTCCACCGCGGCGGTAAAGCGCCGGGCCGCGGCCTCGTCGGAGGTGATTATCGCCTCGCTGTGGCCCGTGGAGTGGGCCGCTATGTGCTCCGCCGCCGCCTCAACGCCGTCGACCAGCTTCACTGCGAGGATATAATCCAGAAATTCCGTATCGAAGTCCTCCGCGCCCGCGGGCGTGCCGGGTATCAGGGCAAGGGCGCCCTCGTCCAGCCGCAGCTCCACCGGCTGCTTTCCCGCGCTTATACGGTCGGTCACCAGCCTTTTATGCAGCATGGGCAGAAAGCTCTCCGCCGCCGCGCGGTGCACAAGGCATACCTCCGCCGCGTTGCATACCGAGGGGCGGCTCGTCTTGGCATTGTCGACGATATTGCAGGCCATGTCGAGATCGGCGGCCGCGTCCACATAGATATGGCATATGCCGGTGCCGGTCTGTACGCAGGGCACCTTTGCCTTTTCCATGCACGCGCGTATCAGTCCCGCTCCTCCGCGGGGTATGAGCAGGTCGATATAGCCCACTCCCGTCATAAGCTCCTCGGCGCTGCGGCGGCTCGTATCCTCGACAAGCTGTACCAGGTCCCGCGACAGGCCCGCCTTCTCCAGCCCCGCCCGCATGCACTCCGTCACCGCCGCGGCGCTGCAGCGGGCCTCTTTGCCGCATCTGAGGATGCAGGCGTTGCCCGATTTCAGCGCGAGCACCGCCGCGTCGGAGGTCACGTTGGGACGGCTTTCGTATATTATGGCGACCACGCCCAGCGGTACGCCTCTTTTTTCTATTACCAGGCCGTTCGGTCTCGTTACGGAGCTTATGACCCTGCCCACGGGATCCGGAAGCGCGGCGACGCTGCGTATGCCCTCCGCCATCGCTTTTATGCGCTCCTTTGTGAGGGTGAGGCGGTCCAGCATGACCGCGCCTATGCTTCCTTCGGCCGCCTTAAGGTCGAGAGCGTTGGCGGCGAGTATGCTCTCCGTCCCCTTTTCCAGCATGTCCGCCATGGCCATGAGCGCGGTATTCTTCGTTTCGCCGTCGGCCGCCGCGAGCGCGGGAGCCGCCGCCTTCGCGCGGCGCATTATTTCCAAAGTAGTCATTTTATATTCTTTCCTTTCGATCGTTCCCGTTCCCGCCGGCGACAAAGCGCGTTCCTATCGCCTTTCCTTCAAAAATATCGTAGAGCACCGCCGGGTCCTCCCCGTTGGCTATGATCATATCGGTCCCGGCGGCCGTGGCGATGCGGGCGGCGTGCAGCTTCGTGGTCATGCCGCCCGTGCCGAGCTCCGAGCCCGCGCTTCCCGCCAGTGCCTCGATCTCCGGGCTTATTTGAGTGACCACGGGTATCATCTTCGCCGCGGGATTTTTATGGGGGTCGTCGTCGTACAGCCCGTCGATATCGGACAGCAGTATGAGCAAGTCCGCGCCTATGCATGCGGCGACGGCGGCGGAAAGGCTGTCGTTGTCGCCTATGGCTATCTCCTCTGTGGCGACGCTGTCGTTTTCGTTGATTATCGGCAGCGCGCCGAGCTCCAAAAGCCGCATCAGCGTGCTTTGAAAGTTTTCACGTCTGCCCTGCTGCTCTATATCCTGCGCCGTCAGAAGTATCTGCGCGACGGTGTGGTGATATTCAGAGAAGAGCCTGTCGTAAGTATACATCAGCTCGCACTGTCCCACGGCCGCGGCGGCCTGCTTGGTGGGCATATCGGTGGGTCTTGAAGGCAGCGACAGCTTGCCCGCGCCCATGCCTATGGCGCCGGATGATACCACGATGAGCTCATTGCCCGCGTTTTTCAGATCGCTGAGGGTCTTGCACAGCTTTTCCACACGTCTGATATTCAGCCTTCCCGTGCGGTAGGCCAGGGTGGACGTTCCGACTTTTATAACGGCTTTCATATATTACACCTCGCATGACATGCGGTTTTTCACCGGATCATTATGAGCATTATACAACATCTCTTACCGACATATCAATCCGTATGCTTTTAAAAATGCCTTATTTCCGCAATGCATAAAACAGCTTTGTCTGCCAAAAATAAACGCAGTAAATACAAGGGAGAAAATCATGAAAAAGATCGCCGCCGCGTTGTTGGCGCTGTGCATGCTGCCGCTTCTGAGCTGCTGCTCCGCCGCACCGCGAATATATAATGACGGCAGCGCCGCTCTGCCCGTACCGGGCGAGGAGGCGCGCCGTGCCGACGCCGCCCGCGCGGAGCTGGAGCTGCTTTTGAGCAGGATAGCCGCCGTTTACGACGGCGAAAAAACCGCCTTTTCTCTTTCCGCGAAGGAAGCGGCCGCGGAACTGCTGGACTGGCATTCGGCGGTCCGCCCGGACGCGGAGGATATAGAAGCCTCGGCTAAAGAAAGCTTCATGGGCTTTACTCCGCAGGAGGCCGCGCTCTTTCCGGTACGGTTAGACAGCGTATGGCGCGCGGCATATCTTCTGTCTTCTCCCGGGGAAGGCTCTCCGCCCGAGCTGTACGGTTATGAGCCGCAAAGCTGGCCATGGAGCTCAGAAAGCGCCCGCGCGCTTTTCTCCGCGCTGTACGGAGGGCTGGGCCGGGAACTGCCGGACCCGCAGCCCGCAGATAAATGAAAACGGGGCCGCTGCAAATCTTTTCTTTTGCAGCGGCCCCGTTCGTTTACTGTTTTTTCTTTTTTCTTTTCCCTTTGCGGCCCTCATCACCGCCGAACGTGTCGGCAAACTTTTTAAGCAGCTCCTTCTGCTCCGAAGTGAGGTTTTTCGGCGTTTCCACGCTTATTTTCACATACTGATCGCCGCGGCCTCCGCCGTTGAGATTGGGTATGCCCTTGCCTCTGAGGCGGAATACCGTTTCCGTCTGCGTGCCCTCGGGTATGTTGTATTTGACCTTTCCGTCCAGCGTGGGCACCTCTACGGAGTCGCCCAAAGCCGCCTGAACGAAGGAAATGGGCATATTGTAGATCACCGCGGTCCCGTCCCTCTTGAAAAGCGGATGCGGAGCCACGCTCGCGGTGATGAGAAGGTCCCCCGCGGGGCCTCCGTTTACGCCCTTATGGCCGCCTCCGCGCAGGGAAACGGTCTGCCCGTCGTCTATGCCGGCGGGTATCTTCACGCTGACGGTGGTATTTTTCCTCACGCTGCCCTTGCCTCTGCACTTGGGACACGGGCTGTGTATGATCCTGCCCTTGCCGGAACAGTTGGAACAGGCGACGGTCGATGACATAACGCCGAAAGCGGTACGCTGCTGTGTGCGCACCGTGCCGCTGCCGCCGCATTTGGGACATATCTCGGGCGTGGTGCCCGCCTCGCAGCCGCTGCCCTTGCATTCGGGGCAGTCCTCGATGCGGGATATCTGCACGTCCTTGCTGCATCCGAAAGCCGCTTCCTCAAAGCTCAGCTCCACGCCGACATGTATGTTCTCGCCCCGGCGGGCTCCGTTATAGCCGCCGCGGGACGATCTCGCTCCGCCGCCGCCGAAAAACGAATCGAATATGTCTCCCAGGTCGAAATCGAAGCCCATCCCGCCGAAGCCGCCGCCGGGATCTCCTGCCCCGTAGGAGGGATCCACTCCCGCGAAGCCGAACTGATCGTACCTGGCGCGTTTTTCGCTGTCGGAAAGGATCTCATAGGCCTCGCCTATCTCCTTGAAGCGCCGCTCCGCGTCCTTGTCGTCCGGGTGCAGATCGGGATGGTTTTCCTTGGCAAGCCTTCGGTATGCTTTTTTTATTTCATCCTCGGATGCTCCCTTTTTCAGGCCGAGCACCTCGTAGTAATCCCGTTTTTCCGCCATAGTTCATTCTCCGATACGTACGCGGCGCCGGTCCGCCGCGTCTTGTGCCCGGCGCCCCTTGCGGGGACGCCGGGCGCTCATTGCTTATTATTTCTTGTCGTCGTCTACCACTTCGTAATCGGCGTCGTAATACTCACCGCCGTTGTCTCCCGGGCCGCCGGCCGCGTCGGGGCCGGGCTGCGCTCCGTTTTGCTGGTAGATCTTCTCGCTGACGGCGTAGAACGCCTGCGTCAGCTCTTCGGTGGCCTTCTTGATGCTCTCCGTGTCCGTGCCGTTCAGCGCGGTCTTCACCTTGTCGATGGCGTCACGGATATTGCTCTTGTCGCTCTCGCTGAGCTTGTCGCCCACCTCGGACAGAGTCTTCTCGGACTGGTAGACCATTTGGTCGGCCTGGTTGCGGGTATCGACCTCTTCCTTTTTCTTGGCGTCCTCGGCGGCATACTGCTCCGCCTCGCGCACGGCTCTTTCGATATCTTCCTTGGACATATTGGAAGAGGAGGTCACGGTGATGTGCTGCTCCCTGCCGGTGCCGAGATCCTTTGCCGATACGTTGACTATGCCGTTGGCGTCTATATCGAAGCTGACCTCGATCTGCGGCACGCCGCGTCTTGCGGGGGCTATGCCGTCAAGGTGGAAGCGGCCCAGCGATTTATTATATGCGGCCATCTCGCGCTGGCCCTGCAGCACATTGACCTCAACGGAGGTCTGGTTGTCGGCGGCGGTGGAAAAGACCTGGCTCTTCTTGGTGGGTATGGTGGTGTTCCTCTCGATGAGCTTGGTGAAGACGCCGCCGAGAGTCTCGATGCCGAGAGACAGGGGCGTTACGTCCAAAAGCAGTATGCCCTCGACGTCGCCGCCGAGCACGCCGCCCTGGATGGCCGCGCCTACGGCCACGCACTCATCGGGGTTGATGCCCTTGAAGGGCTCTTTGCCGGTGATCTTCTTAACCTCTTCCTGCACGGCGGGAATACGGGTAGATCCGCCGACGAGCAGCACCTTGCTGAGCTGATCGGCCTTCAGGCCGGCGTCGGAAAGCGCCTGCTTTACCGGCTCTATGGTCGTTGTCACCAGATGCGCCGTCAGCTCGTTGAACTTGGCTCTGGTAAGGGTCATGTCCATGTGCTTGGGACCCGTCGCATCCGCGGTGATATACGGCAGGTTGATATTGGTGCTGGTCACGCCGGAAAGCTCTATCTTCGCCTTCTCGGCCGCCTCGCGCAGTCTCTGCATGGCCACCTTGTCGCCGGACAGATCCACGCCGTTCTCCTTGCGGAATTCCTCGACGAGGTATTTCACTACGCATTCGTCGAAATCGTCGCCGCCGAGGCGGTTGTTGCCCGCGGTGGCAAGGACCTCGATAACGCCGTCGCCTATCTCGAACACGGATACGTCGAAGGTGCCGCCGCCGAGGTCGTAAACCATGATCTTCTGATCGTTTTCCTTATCCAGACCGTAGGCCAGCGCGGCCGCGGTAGGCTCGTTGATGATACGCTTTACATCGAGACCGGCTATCTTGCCCGCGTCCTTGGTGGCCTGTCTCTGGCTGTCGGTGAAGTAAGCCGGAACGGTGATGACCGCCTCGGTCACCGTCGAGCCGAGATAGCTTTCCGCATCCGCCTTCAGCTTTGCCAGCACCATTGCGGATATCTCGGGCGGGGAATACTGCTTGCCGTCGATGCTTACTTTGTAATTGCTGCCCATCTCGCGCTTTATGGAGCTGATGGTCCTGTCCGGATTGGTCACGGCCTGGCGCTTTGCGACCTGGCCGACCATGCGCTCACCGGTCTTGGAAAAAGCCACCACCGACGGTGTGGTCCTGTTGCCCTCCGCGTTGGCTATTACTACGGGCTCGCCGCCCTCCATTACCGCCACGCAGGAGTTAGTTGTTCCCAAATCTATACCTATTATCTTACCCATGATCAATTCCTCCGATCTATATTGCAGATTTTCAGTTCGCAACCTTTACCATTGCAAATCGAATGACCTTATCGTTAAGCTTGAAGCCCTTCTGGAATTCCTCGACGATAACGTTCTCGCCCAGGCTCTCGTCCTCAACGTGCATCACCGCGTTGTGCAGCTGCGGATCGAAAACACAGTCCTTGGCCTCTATAAGCGTAACTCCCATTTTTTCGAGTATGCCGAGAAGCTGATTCATCGTCAGCTCCACGCCCTTGTAAAAAGCCTCGTCCGTACATTCGGCCTTGAGCGCCCTTTCAAGATTGTCGTACACGGGCAGCAGCGCCTTGACGGTATCCGCCCTTACGTCCGAGAACAGCGCCTCTCTCTCCTTCTGGCTCCTGCGGCGGTAATTGTCGTACTCCGCGGCAAGTCTGTGATATTTGTCCTTTTCCTCGGCAAGCTCCGCCTCATAGTCTCTCGCGGGCTCCGCCGTCTGCTCCGGGGCGCCGTCCCCTTCGGGAAGCTCTTTTTCGATCTCCCTTTCGGTGTCCTTTTCGGCGATATCCGCGGCGTTCTCTTCCGCGCTCGCCGCGTCCTTATTCTTTCTGCTCATCGTTCATCATCCCTCTCCTCCGGAGGCTGCTCGAGCAGCCTCGGAATTTCGCCGCCCTTTGCACTCTGGTTCATTTCTCTGGCTATATACGAAAGGTAGGCGGCAACCTTGGCATAATCCATTCTCGTGGGACCGATAACGCCTATCACGCCCTGCATGTTGTTGCCGAGATCGTAGCTGGCAAGCACCACGCCCGCATCCTTGAGCTCTTCCGCGACGTTTTCCGCGCCTATCAGTATCCTTACGCCGTTTTCTCCCGCGTCGGGGACCCTTTCAAGGGCCGTTTCCTCGGTAAGGAAATTCAGCAGCTTGTGGGCTTTGTCCACATCGCGGTACTCCGGCAGAGTCAGCAGCTGGGGCGCCCCGGCAAGATACGTCCTCTTGACCGTTTCCGGCGCCGTCGCGCTTATGGCGAAGCTTGCAAGCGCGGC
>JAGDDB010000137.1 GCA_017958265.1 Oscillospiraceae bacterium
GGCAAGCGCCGCCGCAAGGATAATGTACAAAAAATACCCGGATCTCGTCGCCGCCATGGGGCAGGCGAACGCGCGCTTCAATCAAATGACGGAAGAACTGCTTTCCGAGGAGAAAAACGGCGGGGTATTCCTGATAGCCCCTTCGGCGCCGGTGGAGGTGACCCGCTTTGAAGGGGATGTGGATAAGCTCGCGGCGCTGTACTTCCTCGGCTACCGGGATATGGAGAGCAGAATGGATGAACTGAAGGAATATCTCGGCCTATGATACATGACCGCAGGCCCCCGAAAAGCTCCGCTCTCGGGCGGCAGAGGGCCGACCGGACAGAAAAACGCTCCCGCACGGACTCGCACCGTGCGGGAGCGTTTTTCTGCACATTAAAGCTCGGGCAGATACCAGGCTATCAGCAGATCGACGACCGCGCCGTAGCTGTGAACTCCAAGCTCCTGGCCGTAGCTTTTCAGAAAAGTATCGTATACCTTTTCGCTTATTTCGGCGCTTTTGGTATCGAAGGAATGCCAATACGCGTTGTTGGCCCTGAGATCGGCCAGCACGGGATCGGGCAGAGAGGAATAGATCTCGTAGTATCCGTCCCGGTCGTAGCGGTAAAGCGCGCTGCACAGATGTATGTATCCCATAAGCCAGCCGGAGTATTCATACACGGGATCGCCGCTCAGAGTGCAGGCGAGCACGGCGCAGAAATTGGCGTCCTGTTCCGAAGCTATGCCTCGCTGATGCGCCATTTCGTGAGCTATGGTCGACGGTATCAGACAGGCCGGCGCATTGATATTTATATTCGCCTCTCCCGTAAACGGGAAATAAAAACCCGTGTAATTGAAACGGCTCATCAGCCGGGAAAACAGCACCTTTTTCGGCGGTACGTCCTTCAGATACAGGAAAGCGAAGCATTCTTCCGCGCCGCGGTATATTTCGGGCGCCGAGGCAAAAATGCCGTCGAGAGACGCGGAAAACAGACCGTTTTCATCCCGCGGGACCTGCATGTGCGTATCGCGGAGCCTCTCGGCAAAATAATCGGTGAGGGCATACAGCTCACCGACGGACGAGGGAGCGGGGCGCAGCCCGCTTTTGTCCTGAAAGCTTTCGGAATAATACGACGCGCCGAGAAACAGACACAGCAGCAGATATATCGTCTCCGCCGCGGCGATCAGAAAGGAAAGACGCCCGAGCAGTATGCGCCGGCGCCGGCCTCGTCCGCGGATGAGTGAAACGGCCGCGCATATTATGTATATGAAAAGGAAAATAAGAGCGGCGCAGAGCAGCGCCTCCGCGGCGGAAAAGGGAAGAAGTGAGAAAGCGCGCGCAAGAGCCTGACGAATACGCAGCGTAAAGGCGGCGACGGCCGTCATCAGCTTTTTAAGAGGACTGAGCAGATGGAACAAAGCCGTCAGCGCCGCTGCCGAGATCATATATATACCGCGCTTTTTCATGTTTCACCTCCCGCGGCCGGGCAGCATCGTCCGGGCATGAGGAATTATGCCGTGTCCCGGGGGCATGGTATATGGTCGCGCCGTCAAAATGTATAATGACCACTTCATTGTGGTCATTATACCATGTCCGCAGGACATGGTATATGGCATCGCCGCCGGTTGCCGTAAATCGTCGGAAAATCCCCTTGGGCTTTTTTCAACGAGTGGGGAAATACACTTTTCCATCAAAACCGGAGCCCGGCGCAGGGGGTCCGGTTTTGGGAGGAGGAGCAACGAAGCGATACTGAGTTTTCGACAATTGCCGGAAACGGTGTGAGCGCAGTTTGCTCCGACGAGGCGAGGCGGTCGCGCCGTCAAAATGTATAATGACCACTTCATTGTGGTCATTATACTATACGGCCGCGGCGAATAAAAGGTTTAAATTCAGGCGAGCGAGGGAATACTTGTATTGATCGGAACGGAGGCAATATGAAAAAAACGCTTATTTTTATATTTACGGTACTGATGATCATTTCGGACTCCGTAAGGGCAGCGCCGCCGGAAGACGGCGAAGCATACGCGGAGACATACGCGGATACGCAGAGCCTCGGCCTCGCGATACTGCGCGAAGGAACGGCCTTTGTGCCGCTGAGAGCGTTCGCGGCCGCGCTTGCGCCCCGGTATTCCGTGGAATGGGACGCGGAAAAGCGCACGGCATGGGTGCGCGGAGAAAACATGGAGCTCAGCGCCGAAGAGGGAGCGGAATATATCACCGCGAACGGGAGATATCTGTGGCTCGACAAGCCGGGCTTTATCGCGGACGGACGCATGATGCTGCCCGTAAGGACGCTGGCAAAGGCCTTCGGCTGTCAGGTGAGTTGGGACGGGGCAAACCGCCGCGTACTTATTGACGGAAGAATAAGGCCTATCGAGAGCGGGGAGAGCTTCTATGACGAGGACGATCTGTACTGGCTTTCGCGGATAATATACTCGGAGGCCGGAGGCGAGTGCCTGAAAGGGCAGGTAGCCGTTGGCTGCGTGGTGCTCAACCGGATGGCGGAGGACTACTGGCCCGACAGCGTTTACGAAGTGATATTTGACCGCCGCTGCGGGGTGCAGTTCGCGCCTACGGAAAGCGGGAGCATATACCGGCAGCCGTCGGACAGCGCGCTCATCGCCGCTAAGCTTGCTCTGGACGGCGCCGAAACAGTGGGAGACAGCAAGTTCTTTTTCAACGCCGCCGTGGCCACAAGCAGCTGGATCGCGGAAAACAGGGATTACGTCACGACCATCGGCGCGCACAGCTTTTACGCATGATTATACAAGTCGCGCGGCCCCGGCAAAACA
>JAGDDB010000138.1 GCA_017958265.1 Oscillospiraceae bacterium
CGCCTTTGTGCGCTGCGGATACAAGAGCTGCGACGCCGTTGAGGGCGCGGGTCAGTTCGCCGTACGCGGCGGGATAGTCGATTTTTTCACCCCGGCCTGCCCCGCGCCCGTGCGCGCAGAGTTTTTCGGGGATGAGATCGACTCGATGGGGCTGTTCGATATCTCCACGCAGCGGCGCACAGAGAACATTTTTTCCGTCGATATCCTCCCGGCGGCAGAATGCCTGCCATCTCTTGCGGAGGGAGGCGAAGCCGCGCTCATTGACGACATAGACGGTATGATACGTCTTCTCAAGCGGCGCAAAACGCCGCCTCAGGCTCTTATCGACAATCTTTCCGCCGACAGGGAGCGTATAGCCTCTTCCCTGTCGTTTTCCGCTTCGGATAAATACTTTTCTTTGATCTATCCCGAGTTTGCCTGCGCGGCGGATTATTTCCCGCCGGACTCCGTCGTTTTCATCTGCGAGCCCGCCAGGGACGCCGAAAGGGCGAAGAATTGGTCCTGGCAGCTCTCTCAGGATACGGAAGCCCTGCTTGAAGCCCGGCAAACAGACGGGGGCTTGCTTGACCACTACCGCACTTGGGATGAGATATGCTCCAAGCTGACGGACTACCCCGTCATCATGGCCGACAGCTTCCGCGGCGGAAGTTATCCCCTTGCTCCCCGCGCCCTGCTCAACCTCACGGCAAAGCAGCTGCCCTCCTACGGCGGCAGTCTGTCGACCGCGGCGGGAGACATCGTACACTACATGAAGGACGGTTACAGGGTGATCGTCCTGTGCTCCGACGAGCGCAAAGCCGGCATAATGGCCGATTATCTTCGGTCAAACGGCATTTCCCCGTATATGGACTTTACGCTTTCCGAGCCGGGCCTGCCCTCTTCCTGCGCCGTTTCCGTCGCGTCTCTCTCCGCAGGCGCGGAATATCCCGGCATCAAGCTTGCGATAATTACGGAAGGCCAGCTCGTCTCGGCTCCCGTAAAGCTCCGCTCCCGGCGCAAGGGCAGCTCCAACAGGCAGCGTCTGCAAAGCTTTACCGATTTGAGCGTCGGCGATCTCGTCGTGCATGAAAACCACGGCATAGGCCGTTTTCTCGGATTTTTCAAGCTCGCGGTCGACGGCGTTGAAAAGGATTATGTGAAGATCGCCTACGCGGGCACCGATACGCTCTATGTTCCCGCCACGCAGCTTGACATGGTCGCCAAATACATAGGCACGGGCGGCGAAGACGCCCCCGTGCGTCTCAACAAGCTCGGCGGCACCGATTGGGGGCGCGCGAAATCACGGGCCAAAGGCGCCGCGAAGGACCTTGCCGACGGGCTGATAAAGCTTTACGCCGAACGCGCCCGGCGCCCCGGCCACGCCTTTTCTCCCGACAGCGTATGGCAGCAGGAATTTGAAGAACGCTTTGAATATACCGAGACCGAGGATCAGCTCAGGGCAATAGCCGAGATCAAAGCGGACATGGAAAAGCCCGTGCCGATGGACCGGCTGCTTTGCGGGGACGTGGGCTTCGGAAAGACCGAGGTTGCCCTGCGCGCCGTGATGAAATGTATTTCCGACGGCAAGCAGGCCGCCCTGCTCGTGCCCACCACCGTGCTTGCCCAGCAGCACTATGTCACTACCGTCAAGCGTTTTTCGGAGCTGCCCGTACACATAGAGCTGCTCAGCCGTTTCCGCACCGGAGCTCAGCTCAGGCAGGCTCTCGCCTCCGTGCGCGACGGCAGCGCCGATATAGTCATCGGCACTCATAAGCTGCTGCAGAAGGACGTGAAATTCAAGGACCTGGGACTTCTCATCGTGGATGAGGAACAGCGCTTCGGCGTCAGCCACAAGGAACGCCTCAAGGAGCTGTCAAACAATATAGACGTGCTTACCCTTTCCGCCACTCCCATTCCGCGCACGCTCAATATGGCGCTGTCGGGACTGCGCGACATGTCCTCTCTCGAGGAGCCACCGTCCGGCCGCCATCCGGTGCAGACCTATGTGCTGGAGCACGATTGGAGCGTTATTGCCGATGCGATACGAAGAGAGGTATCGAGAGGCGGCCAGGTCTATTATCTTCACAACCGCGTGGAAACGATCGACCGCTGCGCGGCGAGGATATCAAAGATGGTCGAGGGCGTATCCGTGGCCGCGGCACACGGCAAACTGAGCGAGGACGCTCTCAACGCCGTCATGGACAGAGTGATATCCGGCGATATACGGGTGCTGGTATGCACAACGATAATAGAAACCGGCATAGATATCCCCAATGTCAACACACTCATAATCGAGGACGCCGACCGTCTCGGTCTTGCCCAGCTGCATCAGATTCGCGGACGCGTCGGCCGCTCGAGCCGCCATGCCTTCGCATATTTCACCTTCCGTCAGGGCAAGGTGCTTTCCGACGTTGCCTCCAAGCGCCTGTCGGCAATACGAGAATACGCCGAATTCAACTCTGGCTTCAGAATAGCCATGAGAGACCTGGAGATCCGCGGCGCGGGCAACCTGCTCGGCGCGGAGCAGTCCGGACATATGATGAGCGTCGGCTACGATATGTACCTTAAGCTTTTGGAGGAGGCCGTTCTCGAACAGAAGGGCGAAAAAACTCTTAAACGCGCAGAATGCTCTGCGGATCTTTCCGTGGAGGCGAACATCCCCGACAGTTATATCGCCTCCGGCGAGCAGCGCATGGACCTTTATCGCCGCATAGCTCTTATACGCAGCGAGGAAGACGCCGACGACATCACCGACGAGCTGATAGACCGTTACGGAGACCCTCCCCGCAGCGTCAATACGCTCATTCACGTAGCTCTTATGCGCGGAGAGGCCGCCGACGCCGGCATAAGCGAGATAACGCAAAAATCCGGACGGATATATTTCAGGCTGACGGATTTCGACATGCAGCTCATCTCCGCGCTTTATGCCATGAAGGAGTATTCCGGCAGGCTCAAGGTCGAGGCCGGCTCCGATCCCCGGGTTAGCCTCCGGCTGAAAGGCGGCGACGTAATTTCCGAGGCGGTCAAATTCATACGGGACTATAAAACCGCTTCCGAAACCGACCCTTGACTTTTTTTACTCTTTAAGTATAATTTGTATAACTAATCATACTTACGGGAGGAATTGAAAATGCCTTCTTCCGAAGGGAAATATGCCTGGACCGCCACAGTGGGCGAAAAGGGGCAGATAGTCATTCCCAAGCAGGCCCGGGATATATTCGGCATAAATCCGGGCGACACCGTCATGCTGCTCGGCGACGTCGAGCGCGGCCTCGCCATTCCTCTGAAAAGCAGCATTGCGGAATACATGAGAAAAGTATTTGAGGACAAAGACGATGAATGACAATATTCTTGAGGTCAAGGACCTTCGCAAGCAGTATCCCGGCTTTCTTTTGGACAACGTCTGCTTTTCGGTGCCCAAAGGCAGCATAACGGGCTTTATCGGCCGCAACGGCGCGGGAAAGACGACCACGCTGAAATCCATACTCAATCTTGTGCATTCCGAGGGCGACGTTCGCTGCTTC
>JAGDDB010000139.1 GCA_017958265.1 Oscillospiraceae bacterium
ATCTGGCAGTGGGACGGCGGGGAGAGCGCCGAAGAAGAACTGCCCGACAGGGAAAAGGAAAAAATTCTGTCGGATGAAGAATACTTTACCGAAGAGCGTATCCGCATGGGCAAGATCAAGGGCATTATAGCCCTTGTCGTTTTCGCCGCCGTGATCGTTGTGTGGTTTTTATCAGAATGAAATGGTATTATCTGAACTGAAAACGTCCGTCCGGGATTTTGAAAAAAACAGATTGACAAGACGGAAACAACTGTTATAATACGAATATCGAAAATAATGTCAGAGTAGGCAGTGCGCATCAAGTGCCGCAGGGATGGGAAGTCGCCCTCGGACGAAAAACCGGAAGGTTTGTGTTGGACTGCCGCGTCCGCTGACGCATAATGCGGGATACGGCCGCGCTTTGCGGCTTTTGATCTTCCTTTTGTGTCGGCAAAAGGAAGATTTTTTTTGAACATCCGCCGGTCTTGACGGGCTTGTTTCCGCCGGTACCGCGCGAACCGTTTTGAAAACACACGAATTTCAGCCTTCTTTACGAAAGGAAGCGGTGATATGGACTACCGTCAGGCGCTGGATTACATACTCGGCACGCCCAATACCGGAGAGGTCAACGGACGGGACGTGATGAAGGCGCTCATGGCCGAGCTGGGCGATCCGCAGAAGGATACCAAATACGTTCACATCGCGGGCACCAACGGCAAGGGCTCGACCTCTGCGTTCCTGGCCTCGATACTGCGAAAGGCGGGCTACCGTACCGGCCTTTACACCTCGCCGTTCATTCAGCGCTTCAACGAGCGCATACAGGTGGACGGGGTGCAGATACCCGACGAGGCTCTCGCGGAGATAACCACCCGCGTCGCCGCGGCGGCCGACGCCATACAGGCCAAAGGCTTCCGCAGGCCGACTATATTCGAGCTTATAACCGCGCTGGGCTTCTGCTGGTTCAGCCGCTGCCGCTGCGATATAGTGGTGCTGGAGGTGGGGCTGGGCGGACGGCTGGACGCCACCAACGTGATAGACTCCGCCGAGGCCTATGTGATGGTGAACATCGGCTACGACCATATGGAGATGCTCGGAGATACGCTGCCGAAGATCGCCGCCGAAAAGGCCGGAATAATAAAAGACGGCGGCAGGACGGTGGTATACGGCCAAAGCGAGGAGGTCGAAGCGGTATTCAGACAGGCCTGCGCGGAGCACGGCAGCGAATTCATCCGCTCTGACAACGCC
This sequence comes from Oscillospiraceae bacterium, assembly GCA_017958265.1. GTDB lineage: Bacteria > Bacillota > Clostridia > Oscillospirales > Oscillospiraceae > UBA1246. The sequence continues at coordinate 1,225 of JAGDDB010000139.1, forward strand.
TCCGCGAAGGTGCGGGAAAGGGGCCTGAAGGGGACCTGCTTCGATTTCGACGGATACGAAAAGCTGAAAATATCCCTGCTCGGACGCTACCAGGTCTGCAATGCCTGCACCGCTGTCACGACGGTGCGCGCTCTGAGAGCCGGAGGCTGGAAGATAAGCGCCAAAGCCCTGAGAGACGGGCTGAAAAGCGCGAAATGGCCCGGCAGGATGGAGCTTATGAAGCAAAAGCCCGTGATAATAGTGGACGGCGCCCACAATCCCCAGGGCGTGGAGGCGCTGATGGAAGGCATGGAAGAGCTTTTCCCGGGCAAGAAGCTGAATATCGTGATAGGCGTGCTTGCCGACAAGGACTATATCTCCGGCATAAACGCCGCCATGGGACACGCTAAAAAATTCTTTACCGTTACGCCGGACAGCTACAGGGCGCTTTCGGCCGAGCGGCTCGCGGAGGAAATAAGCAGCCGCCGAAGCGTACCGGCCGAGGCGTTCGAGGGAATACCGCAGGCGATAGAGGCGGCCGAAAGACAGTCCGACGCGGACGACGTTATCTGTATATTCGGCTCGCTTTATCAGGTAGGAGAAATCAGAAGCTATTTCGGGAGGAATGAATTTTGAATAAACGAACAAACGTATCGGAATGGGCGACGACACTGAAAAAGCCCAAGACCCTGGCCGTATGCGCCATGCTCGCCGCGCTCAGCGTGATCCTGGCCCGCTTCATTATCCCCATGCCCAACGCTTTTACGCGCTTTTCCATCGAGGCAGTACCCATAGTCATCGCCGGAGTGCTCTTCGGGCCCCTGGCCGGAGGCATAGTGGGCTTCATCGCGGATCTGGTGGGATGCCTGTTTTCCGGCTACGGCTACAATCCGCTGTTCTGCGTCCCGCCCATACTGTACGGAGTGCTGCCGGGACTGCTCAGCTTCATTATGGCCAAAAAGACGGATATCCTGCGCGTCGCCCTCGTGTTCCTGCCGCCGGTGGTGATCGGCTCGATACTGTATCAGAGCTGGTCTTTGGCGACGGTATACAACAGTAAAGGCAGCTTTGCCGCCAGCTTTTCGTATTTTCTCACCACCCGGAGCATACAGTTTGCCGTGACCTTTGTCATCGACGTGCTGCTGACCTGGCTGCTGTTCCGCTCAAGGCTGTTTGACCGCGCCGGACTGTGGAAAACGGCAAAGGGGGATACTTCGAATGGCTCAAAGCCCTCTTGAGTATCTCTCCGGGGAAAGATTTCAGCAGGTAAAGCCCGGCCTTGACAGGACGCGGGAGCTGCTTGCGCGCTTGGGCGATCCGCAGAAAAAAATAAAGTTCGTACACGTGGCGGGCACCAACGGCAAGGGCTCGGTGTGCGCGTGTATCTCCTCGGTGCTGGCTAAGGCGGGATACACCGTGGGCATGTATACCTCTCCCAGCGTAGTGTGCTATAACGAACGGTATCAGATAAACGGAGAGTATTTAAGCGACGAAGAGCTCACGCGGGAGCTGGAAAGACTCGCGCCCGTTATCGACGCGATGGAGGACACGCCCACGCAGTTCGAGATAGAAACGGCAATGGCGCTGGACCTGTTCGCGGAAAACGGCTGCGATATCGCAGTCGTCGAGGTAGGCATGGGCGGACAGTGGGACGCCACCAACGTCATCGACAGCCCCGAGGTCGCCGTGATATGCGCCATAGGCCTTGATCACTGCGGCATGCTCGGGAACACCGCCGCCGAGATCGCGCGGGTGAAGGCGGGCATAATCAAGCCCGGCTGCGACGTGGCCCTGTACCCGAGCGGCGCGGAGCCGGACGCCGCGGTGGAGGAAAAATGCGCCGAGACCGGCGCAAAGCTGCATCGCTGCAGGCACGACGAGCTTAAGATCCTTTCTTCCGGCGTGGACGGCAGCCGCTTCGATCTGGGCGAGCTTCACGGCATATATCTTCCCCTTCCGGGAAAGTATCAGCCGAAAAACGCCGCTCTGGCAGTGACCGCGCTGCGGGCTCTGCGCTCAAGGGGCTGGAAGATAAGCGATGAGGACATAACGGGGGGCCTGGCAAAGTCCGTATGGCCCGGCA
>JAGDDB010000140.1 GCA_017958265.1 Oscillospiraceae bacterium
CTTTGCCGCCGTGCTTTTCTTTATTTCTTCGAGCTTTTTCTGCTGCGCTTCTATTTCTTTATGTGCGGCCTCGATCTGTTTTTCAACATCCTCGATCAGTTCTTCCGCCGTTCTGCGGCGTCTTCTTTCAGCCATTGTGTCCTCATATCCTTTCATGAGCAGTTGTGTTGCCATGTTCGCGGAACATGGTATATGGCATTGCCGCCGGTTGCCGCTTCTCGGAAAGGCGGTCGTGCCGTCAGAATGAATCATAATTATCACTCTGTGATCATTATGATATCCCGTTTCGCGCAGGAAATCAAGCATGCAAAATGAACGCCCCCGTTTTTTCGATAGCCGCGGCGAAATATCCCGGCAGACCGGCGCCGCGAAAACCGTCAGCCGTTCAAGTCCCCCTGCCTGTGTTCAAACCGAATCCCCCGCCGCAAGTCCGCTGGCCCAGGCCCAATGAAGATTGAAGCCTCCGCAGTCTCCGTCCACGTCCAGCACCTCGCCCGCGGCGTACAGCCCGGGGCAGATCCTGCTTTCCATCGTATAAGGGTCGAATTCATCGGTGCGTATCCCTCCGGCGGTCACCTGAGCGGCGTCGAAGCCCATGGATCCGGTCACTTTCAGTTTCAGATGCTTCGCACTCGCCGCCAGCCTTGCGGCGTCGCCGTCCGTCATATCTCCGAGCCTGCCCGCCGGAGGCAAACCGCAGCGTTTTACGGCCATTACGCCTATCCGGCTGTGGAGCATCCCCGCGAAAGCGTTTTCAAAGCTCAGTTCGGGCCATTCTTTCGCGCGTCTGAGCAGCATTCCCGATATTTCATCCTCGCTGTGTCTGCACAGCAGATCGAGGACAATCTCCGTCCCCTTTTCCGACAGTGCGTCGCGCGAAATGTCAAATACCGCAGGCCCGCTGACGCCGTAGTCGGTGAATTGGACTTCTCCGCGCTTTTCTGCTATCTGCCGTCCCCCGGCGAATATATTCAGCTGCGCCTCGGCTCTCACGCCCTTCAGAGCGCGCGTTTCTCCGCCTTCGGTCTTCAGCTGAACAAGGGCCGGCCTGAGCTCGGTGCAGCTGTGTCCCAGCTTTTCAAGCAGCCGATATCCGCTCATGCCTCCGCCCAGCCGCGCTCCCGCGGCGCCTCCGCACGCTATTATGAGCTTGTCCGCCGTTACCGCGCCCGTCGAGGTCTCCAGCTCAAATCCATTTTCGGATCGTCTTGCAGCGAGCACCTCGCAGCCGCAGCGAACGGAAACCCCTCTTCCGACCGCCGCAAAGCGGAGAACGTCCACGACGCTGTTTGCCTGATCGGTATAAGGATATACCCTTCCGTCCTCCTCAACGGCGCAGAGCAGGCCGAGACTTTCAAAAAGCTTTATCGCCCCGTCGGCGTCTGTCTTTTGCAGCGCGGGCAGTATAAAATCCGTGCTGCCGTGATATCTTTCCGCGGAGATGTTGATATTTGTCAGATTGCAGCGTCCGTTTCCCGTAGCCGCAAGTTTGCGTCCCACTCGCGCCTGACGCTCCAAAAGCAGCACCTGTCTTCCCGGCTTTTCCGCCGCTCTGATCGCGGCCATCAGCCCGGACGCGCCGCCTCCCGCAACAGCTATCGTCATTTTATTCCTCCAAACGGGATGATCCCGTATTGAACGGGGCCGCGGTGGTATCACCGCGGCCTAAAATCCTCTGTTCCGTTTTCAGCCGGCTTTCTCCCCTCGGGGCGATCATCCGCGTCCGAGCAGTATATCGCC
>JAGDDB010000141.1 GCA_017958265.1 Oscillospiraceae bacterium
AGCAGAGAAAGCCTTTTTGTCACAACAAAGGTTGCCGCCGAGCACAAGGATTACAAATCCGCCGCTGACGGTATCGACCGTTCGCTCAGGCTTATGGGACTCGATTACATTGATATGATGATAATCCACAGCCCGCAGCCGTGGGTGGAGGTCAACCAGTCGGATGACAGATACTTTGAAGGCAATCTTGAAGCGTGGCGCGCGCTGACCGACGCTTACAAGGCGGGCAAGCTCCGCGCGATAGGCGTTTCCAATTTCGAGCGCGGCGACATAGACAACATATGGAACAACGCCGAGGTAAAGCCTATGGTAAATCAGGTGCTGTGCCATATCTCCAACACTCCGCTTGACCTGATCGACTACTGCACCGCCAAGGGCATCGTCATGGAAGCGTACAGCCCGGTCGCTCACGGCGAAGCGATGAAGATACCCGCTATTGCCGAGATGGCGAAGAAATACGGCGTAACGGTTCCGCAGCTTTGCATACGCTATGACATTAAGCTCGGCATGATCGTCCTGCCCAAGACCGCCAACCCCGACCATATGCGCAGCAACGCCGAAGTCGAGTTCGTTATCTCCGACGAGGATATGGAGATACTCAAGCATATCGAACGGATCAAGGACTACGGCGATTCCAGCTTCTTCCCGGTCTTCGGAGGAAAGCTCAAAGGCTATTCCGGCAAGCCCGGAACAGAGGAAATATAAGGAGGATAACCAGGATGGATTTTATGGAACTCGCAAAGAAAAGATACTCTGTCAGGAGCTTCAGCGCAAAACCGATTGAGGAAGAAAAACTGAACGCTGTTCTTGAAGCGGGAAACATCGCGCCAACAGCCAAAAACCAGCAGCCGCAGAGAATCTATGCTATCAAATCTCCGGAAAACCTCGAAAAAATACACAGTCTTACAAGCTGCCATTACGGAGCGCCTGTGGTTTTGCTGCTTGCTTACGACAAAAATGAAGAATGGCGCAATCCGCTTGAGGAAGGCGTTCATTCGGGTGTGGAGGACGTAAGCATCGTCGCAACGCATATCATGCTGAGAGCCGCGGAGCTTGACCTCGGAACCGTCTGGGTAAATATGTTTCCACCGACTGAGACGGGAAAAGCACTTGGGATTCCCGAAAACGAGGTTCCGGTCCTGCTGATGCCTATCGGATATCCTGCGGAAAACGCCGTCCCCGCGCCGGGACACACGAACTGCAAGACTTTATCGGATACGGTTAAAACGATATGAATGTTACTATCAATATCTACTATACCGGACAAAACGGTTCTGCCCGCCTTTTCGCAAAGGAAATGACAGAAAGCGGAATCGTCGAAATGATTCGCAAAGAAGAAGGCAATCTGCGGTACGCGTATTTCTACCCGGCAGACGATCCCGAAACGGTACTGCTGATCGATGCCTGGCGCGATCAGGAAGCGCTGGATCATCATCACGCAAGCCCGATGATGACGCAGATATCCGCGCTGCGGGAGAAATACGATCTGCATATGAAAGTGGAACGCTATGTCTCAGCCGAAGAGCATCCCGCGGATGAGAGTTTTATCCGCACATAAGAAAATGAGAACCGGAGGAAACTTTATATGAATAGAATACTTGTAGCGTATTTCAGCGCCAGCGGCGTCACAAAGAAGGTCGCCGAAAATCTGGCGAAGGCAGCGGGAGCGGATATCTTCGAGATAGTTCCCGAACAGCTTTACACCAAAGCCGACCTTAACTGGATGAACAAAAAGAGCCGCAGTTCGGTCGAGATGGCAGACCGCTCCTCGCGCCCGGCTATTGCTTCAAAGATCGACGACATTTCCAGGTATGAGTATGTGTTTGTCGGTTTCCCGATATGGTGGTACCGCGAGCCGTCGATCATCGACACCTTCATGGAGAGCTATGACTTCTCTGGTAAGACGGTCGTTCCGTTCTGTACGTCGGGCGGCAGCGGACTTGGCGACAGCGCCGCGAATATGCGGTCGCTCGCTCCCGGAGCAAAGGTCATCGAAGGTCAGAAATTCTCGCCGCGCG
>JAGDDB010000013.1 GCA_017958265.1 Oscillospiraceae bacterium
GCGGAAGCCATGATGGCACAGGGCTGGATCTGTTCCGAAACCGCGCCGTCCGGGGCGGCGCGCTATCTCTCACAAAAACCGATCGGCGCAGACAAGAAAAATGTCTGCGCCGATATTTTTATTGCGGTTTTTTCACTTATGCGCTCTGAATTCGGGCTCCGTACCTTTTATCAGGCGCTTTATGTTCTCTCTGTGCATGAACAGCACCGAAACGACTACGAAAACGCACAGCCCGAGCCTCGCCGGAGTATCACTTCCCAGCGCCAGCATGCTCACGGGATACGATGATGCGCCGAGCATCGAGCCGACGGAAACGCGCTTGGTCAGCAGCGCCGCGGCAATGAATATCGAAATGCCGATGACAAAAATGCGCCAGTCAAGCATTATTCCTATCACCGCGCTCACCGTTACTCCCTTGCCGCCCTTGAAGCCGAAGAACACCGGCCAGGCATGGCCTATCAGGCATGCCGCGCCCGAGGCTATAAAGCCCGGCTCCCCCGCTATCAGGCGGCCGAGCAGCATGGCCGCGGCCGTTTTCAGGCCGTCGCCCGCAAAAGTCAGCAGACCCGCGCCTATGCCGAATACTCTTGCCACATTGGTGGCTCCGGCGTTGCCGCTGCCCTGTGTGCGTATATCTCTTCTGTATTTGATCTTCGAGTAGATCACGGCCACGCTCAGCGAACCGATCAAATAGCCGACCGCCGCCGCCAGTGCTGTCATCAATACCGTTCTGATAGCAATACAACCTCACTCATTATCTCTTTTGTATATGTACTCAAGCAGCTTGAGCGCCATGCAGGTATATCCGTATTCGTTGTCGTACCATGCAAAAAGCTTCACAAAGCGGTCGGTCACGCTGAGGCCGGCCTTCGCGTCAAACACCCCGCCGACCTCGCTTCCGACAAAATCGGTGGATACCACCATTTCGTCGGTGTAGCCGAAATACTGCTTCATCTCGTTTTCGGAGGCTCTTTTGACCTCGGCGCATATCTCCTCGTATGTGGCGGGGGTTTTGAGGTTTGCCACGAAGTCTACGAGCGAGACGTCCACCGTGGGAACGCGCACCGCCACGCCGGTAAGCTTGCCGTTCAGCTCGGGAATAACCTTGCCCACGGCCTTTGCCGCGCCCGTCGAAGCCGGGATCATGTTCACGGCAGAAGCGCGGCCTATGCGCCATTCATCCTTGCCCGCTTTTCCGTCCACCGTGTTCTGCGACGCCGTCACGGCGTGTACGGTGGTCATCACACCGTTTTCTATGCCGAACTTGTCATTGATTATTTTTGCCAGCGGCGCGAGACAGTTTGTGGTGCAGGATGCGTTGGATACGATCTTCATTGAAGGATCGTACTGCTCATGGTTCACGCCCATTACGAAAGTAGGCGCGTCCTTGGACGGAGCGGAAACGACTACCTTTTTCGCTCCGCCGATAAGATGCTTGGAGGCGTCTTCCGTTTTTGTGTATTTCCCCGTTGATTCGAGCACGTATTCCACGCCCGCGCTCTTCCAAGGTATCTCCGCAGGATCACCGAAATTAAATACCTTTATCTCCTTGCCGTCGATAATAAGGCTGTCATCCGTAAAGTCGACCGTTCCGCCGTATTTCCCATGCACGGAATCGAACTTGAAAAGATACGCCAACTGCTTTGGAGGCTTATGGTCATTCACCGCAATAAAGTCCAGTGATCCCATTTTCAGTCCCGCTCTGAGAGCAAGCCTGCCTATACGTCCGAAGCCGTTGATGCCGACCTTGATACCCACGTCTCAGTCCTCCATATTTTTTTATCAATATTCAAGCCTCTGTCCGAGGCCTGTTATAATTGTAGCATGAGCGGACCGAAAATGAAAGCCTCATTTTGATTAATTTAATACGCTCTCCGTTTCTCTCTGCCCGTTCTCCGCGTTTTCATCTTCCCGGCGTTTTTCGAGCCTTACGTTGACATACGCTCCGAAAAGGATGATGAACATGCTGTAATACATCCAGAACATCGCAAGGATCACGGTGGTCAGACTGCCGTAAATGCTTATACTGCCGAAGTTTCTTACATAGAATGAGAAAAACCACGACAGCAGCATCCACAGCGCGGCGGCGATAACGGCGCCCGGTATCTGCCGTATCGCCCTCATGCGCTTGTACGGCATCCATTTATATACAAGCATGAATACCAGGGCCAGCATGATCAATATCATGAGAAATCTGAAATTGATAACGAATTCCCTTATGAAATTCCCCGCGGGCCAGGACTCGGTCAGCAGATTGAGCATACGGTGCTCGAACACTATCAGCACGAGCGTGATCAGCGTAACTATCATCAGCAGCGCCACGCATACGCCCGATCTTGCGCGCAGGCGGAAATAATTTTTCGGCGTATCCACGCCGCATACGGCGTTGATGCCCCTCAGCAGGCCCAAAAACGCCTTGCTCGCCGACCACAGCACCAACAGAGCCGACAGCGATATCGCTGTAATGGTACTGTCGTACACCTGGTCCACTATAACGGCTATAAGCTCGCTCACTATGTCGGGCAGCAGCGCAGAGAGATAATTGGTCAGATAATCCTGCGTCAGCGCCGTCAAAGGAAGGAAGGAGCAGCCGAGCAGCACCATGGGGAACAGGGACAAAAACAGGAAAAAAGCCCCCGATGAAGCATATACCGTCAGCTTTGCGTCCGTGATCCCCTGGAGGAAGGAACGCAGAGCGTAAAATCTTTTTTTCTCCATAATTTTCCTTGCGGATCCGATCCGCCGCTGTACCTCATCGTTATTGTCGGCCGGCAAAGGCAGCCGCACACAAACCCTTTTGTGCAGATCGCAGATCTTTGTGTTTTTATTGTATCACATATAGATATTAAAAAAAAGGAAATATCATTCTTTCTTTTTCTTTTCCACTCATATAATTTTCTCATCATTATGGGAAATTATCATTGACATTTCATGCACGGATATGCTACTATACCAAAGCGCGATATCGTAGGCGCCGCTGATTTGCGGGCGTAGTTCAATGGCAGAACACCAGCCTTCCAAGCTGGATACGTGGGTTCGATTCCCATCGCCC
>JAGDDB010000142.1 GCA_017958265.1 Oscillospiraceae bacterium
GATCGCCGGATACAGCTCCCTGATCACGGCGCCCTTGACCGGCGCATACCAGATGCCTGCCTGCTCCAGCGCCCGCAGCACTGCGGCACGCTCAAGGTCGAAGGCCGCCGCCTTGCGGATCGCCTTGCCCCTGGCCTGGGTAAACGCTTCATCCTTTATGCCCGCGCTCTCCAGCGCCATTGCGGTGATGCCCGTCAGCGAATGACGTTCCGCCGCCGAATACAATGCGGAAAGGTCCATCTCCGCCGTTCGCCGGGCGTCGGGCGGTTTTTTCTCGACGGCGCAGGCAGCGAGATAGACCACATTCATGATCGCCGCACGGTATTCCTCCCGTGTCATGCCTCCCGCACCCCGCTTTCCGTAAACTTCAGCTCGCGGTCGCATATCGCCAGCGCCGCTTGCCTGTGCGTCACGATGACCACGGTCTTGTCCGTCATGCCGCGAAGATTTTCCAGCAGCCGAAGCTCCGTGACCGCGTCCAGAGAGCCGGTGGCCTCGTCCAGCAGCAGTATAGGGCTGTCGGAAAATACGGCCCGCGCTATGGCAAGGCGCTGCATCTGACCCTCGGAAAGCCCCGTGCCGCGTTCACCCAGCACGGTGTCCGCGCCCTGTTCCAGGCCGGATATAAACTCGTCCGCGCAGGCGATCCGGAGCGCCCGCTCAAGCCGCGCCTCGTCATGGGCGGCGCTCGGCTCGGCAAAGCTGACGACCTCGCGGATCGTGCCGTTCATCAGCGCATTGCCCTGGGGGACGTAGGCGAACAGGCGGCGATACGCGGAGGTCAGTTCGCTCCGCCTGCCCTCCTTATCAGAATAATATCTCTCCCCGCCGTCGGGGCTGAAGACGCACATCAGCAGCTTCAAGGCCGTAGACTTACCGCTGCCGCTGTGCCCGGTGAAGGCCACATACTCACCTTTGCGTATCTCCAGCGAAAGGTCGTCAAGCACGACGGGCATGGCCTCCTTGCCGGCGCCGGCGGCCTCCGAGCCGGCGGGATAATAGGTAAAGCAAGCATTTTCCAGCCCTATGCTCTGCATCTCGTTTTCATAAAAAGCGGCGATCTCATCGCGTGACTTGGCTTCGATCCCGTCCTCCGGAAAGTCCTCCGCCTCCATCAGCCGTTCCGCGCTGGCAAGCATGGCGTACCAGCGGGGCAGATATCCCGTGATATTTGCGAAGGGCGTCTGTATCTGCGCGATGAGCTGGGTAACGGCGGTCAGTGTGCCGAAGCTGACGGTGCCCGTTAAAATACCGTATCCGCACCAACCCACGCCCAGCAGATACATCCCGTTCATGGCAGCCCCGAAGCCGATGTTGCAGAGGTTTGAGAAGCGGTTTTTCCGCATCCGGGCCGACTTGTGCTCCTTCATTTTCTCTGCCGCCTCCGCCTGTGTCTGCTCCTCGGCGGCAAAGGACCGAAGCATGAGCAGATTTCCCATGCGCTCCTGCATAAACACCCTCAGCCGCCCGTCCGACTCCTGTACATCCTTATGCAGCCGCTTGAGCGCCTTGCGGAACAGCCAGGTCAGCAGCACGAGCAGCACACCGCCGGGAATGAGGATCGCTGCGAAGAGCGGTTCCAGCACGATGATCATTATTACGGCGCCGATGAGCTTCACCGCCATGCCCGCCAGCCCCGGCACGATCTCGGCATAGCCGTCCGCCGCGACCTTTGCGTCATTTGTCAGGCGGTTGAGCCATTCGCCGGAATGAACGGCGCTGACGCGGAGAAAATCACGGTGCAGCAGCGTTTCCGTCAACCGGGCCTTAAAGACATTTTCAATGTCGGCCCTGGAAAGCTCGGTGAGCCGGCGAACTGCCGCGCGAAGGGCGAGCTGCGCGGCCGTAAGCAGCACAATGCCGACGATACCGCTCCAAAAGCCGCCTCTGTCATGCCCCGCCGCGGAGTCCACGACGGCGCGCAGCAAAAGAGCATAGAACACGCCGGAAGCGCCGTGGAGCGACTGTACCGCGGCGAGGGCAAGGATATGCAGCTTTTTCTTTCCCGGCACGGTCCAGAGCCAGGTGACGGCGCTGTTATTTCGCATTTGACGATTTCCTTTTGACGCTTTTCAGCTTATCACGCAGGTAAAACAACGGACGCCTGAGAAAGAACAGATCCGTCCAAAGCCGGACATAGATCCTGTAAGCCGGATCATTTACCTCATACCAGGTTTCATTCCGGCAGAAACGCACTGCGATACCCACGACACGATCTTTTGCGATATACTCTTTCTGCCAGCAGTTATCTCCTGCGATGACGTAATCATTTTCACGAACTTTCAGCACACGGTGAATTACGCCTTGATCGTTGGGGCGGAGATACAGAACAAGGTCATAGAGTTTTGCCGGAACGCTCAGCTTATGGATCTCCACAACGCTCTTTCGGTTGCCGAGCATCGGTTTCATGCTGATCCCCTTAGGAACGCTGAAATACTTCCCGTGCCGCTCCAGTTCCTCAAGCTGCGCTTTACCCATCCAGCGCCCCGATCTTCCGCAGCTCGGCAAGGGCCTTTTCCACGTCGGCCTCGATCGCGCCCTCCGGGGCGTCGAAACGCGCTTTCAGCGCGGCGACGATCTCCTCCTGAGTGACGTCATTTTTCAAAAGCTCCAGCACAGCGCCGAGAGTCTTGTTCCCGCGCACTACGCCGGAAAAGCTCGCTCCCCCGGTGGGGACGAGGATGGTTTCTCCGCTTGTGTTATGGAGCAGAAATTCCCTGTTCAGCTTCATGGTCTTATCCTTTCATCGCGTCATAAGCGACCCGCGCCGCTTCCGGTTCCATATTGCAGCCCAGCCGCCACAGGGAAACGGACGCCGCGAGACGGTCCGTAAGGGTGAGCGTCTTCGCCATGGCTGCCGCATCCGCCGGGCGGTAGGTCTGCTGCAGGAGCATCGGGTATGCCTCGGTTTCGGTAACGGGGCGAATTACGTTTTGCTCCGCCCGCTCCAAAATGCAGATCGCCTTCAGCGGGACGGCGATATTGCTGCTCAGCCGGTGCTTCCCGTTCCAGGGAGTGCCGCAGGCCTCCGCGCCGTTGTCCGTAAGGCGGATCATCGGCTTGTCGTCGTTGACCATGACGGCTCGGGTCCCGAACAGCTCCCGCCAAAGGCGGGTATGAGTACTTTTGCCCGTGCCGCTTTTTGCCGTGAACAAATAGCCCACGCCGTCCACGGCAACGCACGAGCCGTGAAAAAGGACGGTGTCGTAGTCCGGCATACGCTCCGCGATCTTACGGCAGACTGCCAGCGTTTCCAGATACCCGTCCGGGAAGTGCCGTGTCGGGATACCGGCAAGGGTATCCGCCCGCGCGGACTTGACGCGCTCAAAGTCGATATCCGCCTGTGCGGTCTCCACGGCAAAATCCACCGCGCCCTCCGCGCGGTAATCGGCACAGAGGGCATGGATGTCCGGGTACAGTCCGGCGATCTCAATGATCCTGCCCGCGATACGGTAGCGGGCGCCGCTGCGCTCCATGCTCACAAAAACCTCCGGCATACGTATGTCTCCGTCGGGCGCGGACGCCGTCTCGGGCATCGGCGGCGCACCGTTAAGCTCTTATTCTTCACAAACCGCTTTGATCTTCACGGCGGCGGTCACACAGCAAATCATACATTAGGATCGGTTTTTTTTCAATAGGCGAAGCCATCGTTTTCAAGGCCGGCGGCAAAAACGCGGCCCGCGCAGAAATGCGCGGGCCGCAGTCTTTTTCGGAAAGTCTTATTTGACCATGCTGGCAACTTCTTCCGCGAAGTTGTCGGCCTTTTTCTCGATGCCCTCGCCCGTCTGATAACGGGTGAAGCCCTTAACCTTGATGCTGCCGCCCACAGCCTTGGCGACCTCGGCGACGTGCTTTTCGACGGTGACCTTGTCGTCCTTTACGAAGCTCTGCTGGAGCAGGCAGTTCTCGCTGTAAAACTTGCCTATCCTGCCCATGACCATCTTCTCGATGATGCTGTCGGCCTTGCCGGCGTTTTTGGGATCTTCCTTAGCCTGGATAAGAAGGATCTCCTTCTCCTTGGCTATGGTCTCTTCGCTCACGTCGGACTTGTCGAGAAAACCGGGATTCATCGCGGCGGTCTGCATGGCAAGATCCTTGGCAAGCTCCGTGACCGCCTCGTTGTTTTCAAGACCGGCGGACACTTCCATATTCATAAGGACGCCGATTTTGCCGCCCATGTGGATATAGGGCACGGTCATGCCGCCGTCGTAGCGGACGAAGCGGCGCACCTGGATATTCTCGCCTATGACCATAACTCTGTCCTTGCGGACGTCTTCCACGCTCTTGCCCTCGCCGGGATAGGTCAGCGCCATGAGGGCGTCGACGTCCGCGGGCGCCTCGGTGGCTATCAGGCAGGCAACGTCGTTTGCGAACTTCTTGAAATTCTCGTTCTTCGCGGCAAAGTCGGTCTCGATGTTCACCTCGACCATGGCGGCCTTTCCGCCGCTGACATACGCCGCGCAGATACCTTCGGCTGCGGTCCTGCCGGCCTTTTTCTGAGCGGTGGCAAGTCCCTTTTCGCGCAGCCATTCTATGGCCTTGTCCATGTCGCCGTCGGAGGCGGCGAGAGCGTTCTTGCAATCCATCATTCCCACGCCCGTGGTCTCACGGAGCGTTTTGACATCAGCAGCTGTAAAAGCCATTATTATTCCTCCTTAACGGTTTTTTCGGGCTCTGCGGCAGCCTCTTCGGGAGCCGCCTGCGCGTCCTCGGTCTCTGCGGACTCGGGCTGCACGCCCGCGTCCTCTCCCTGACGGCCTTCCTGTACGGCGCTTGCCATGGCGGCGGTTATGAGCTTGATGGCTCTGATAGCGTCGTCATTGCCGGGGATAACGTAATCCACCTCGTCGGGGTCGCAGTTGGTGTCGACTATCGCCACAATGGGTATATGCAGCTTGCGCGCCTCTGAAATGGCGTTCTTCTCCTTGCGGGGATCGATAACGAACATCGCGGAAGGAAGCTTCTTCATTTCCTTGACGCCGCCGAGATATTTTTCCAGCTTGGATATCTCGTTGGTAAGCTTGATGACCTCTTTCTTGGGCAGCATGTCCAAGGTGCCGTCCTCCTGCATTTTGCGCAGCTGGGTCAGACGGGCGATACGGGTACGCATGGTCTTGAAGTTGGTGAGCATTCCGCCGAGCCATCTGGCGTTGACATAGTACATGCCCACTCTTTCGGCCTCTTCCTTGACCGCGTCCTGAGCCTGCTTTTTGGTGCCCACGAAAAGCACGGTGCCTCCGTTGGCGGCGGTATCGCGCACGAAGCCGTAAGCCTCCTCCAGCTTTTTGACCGTCTTCTGCAGGTCGATAATATAGATCCCGTTGCGCTCCATGTAGATATACGGGGCCATTTTGGGGTTCCACCTTCTGGTCTGGTGGCCGAAGTGCACGCCGGCTTCCAGCAGCTGCTTCATTGATACTACGGACATTTCTTTTTCCTCCTTTTTTGTTTATTACCTCCACGGGGTGGACCCGCGCCGCGCCTTGCGGCGAACGTGGCACGGACACTGCAAAAAGCTCCCGTGTGCGTAATACCGAAGTATTATAGCATCTGACCGGGGCCAAAGCAAGCCTTTTTTCGTTCTCTTTGACAAAATTTGTTTGACTTTGACCCCGCCGCGGATATAATCATAATAGATAATTAATATTAGAGGTACGAAAAATGCAGTTGAAAAGCAGAAAAGACATGGACCCCGCGTATATGTGGGATCTTTCTCATATTTTCCCGGACGATCTCGCATGGGAGCAGGCCATGGCCCGAGCGGCGGAGCATACGCGCGCCGCGGCGGCGCTCAAGGGAGGTCTCTGCGCTTCGGCGGAGTCTCTCAAAAAAGGTCTTGACGCCTTTTCCGAAACGGCGGAGGAAATATCCCTTTGCTATGTTTACGCCATGCTGAACAAGTCCGCCGACGGCGGCGACGAGCGCAGTCAGCAGATGAGCGAGCGCGCGTCGAACCTCTACGCCGATTTTTCCGCCGCCTTCGCCTTTCTCAGCCCGGAGCTGCTCTCCGCCGACGGCAGTATGATCGACGAATGGATGGCCTCCGAGGCTCTTGCGCCGTACCGCCATTTTCTGGACGATACTCTCCGTTCCCGGGACCATACTCTGGATCTTGCGGGCGAAGAACTGCTTGCCCGGCTGAGCCGCGCGGTACAGACGCCATCAAACGCTTTCGGGATGTTTGAGAGCGTAGACGCCGTTTTCCCGGTCATCACCGACGAAAAAGGCGCCGAGGTGCGCCTGACCAACGCCAACTTCACCGTTTACCGCGACAGCAGCGATCCCAAAGTGCGCCGCGAGGCCTTTGACAAGTATTTCGGTTTCTTCCGTCAATATGAAAACACTCTCTGCGCCCTTTATTCCGGAGCGGTCAAAACAGACAATTTCATGGCCGAGACACACCGTTTTTCGGGAGCGTGCGAGGCCTCTCTCTTTGAAAGCGCGGTGCCCGTGACCGTTTACGACAGTCTCATCGAAGCGGTGCATGACGGTCTTCCGGCCATGCGCAGGTATCTTGATCTGCGCCGCAGGCTGCTCGGGCTGGAAAAGCTTGAGATGTATGATCTGTATTGCCCGCTGATCCCGGAAGCGGACATGACCGTGAGCTATGAGCAGGCAAAGGACATCGTAAAAAA
>JAGDDB010000001.1 GCA_017958265.1 Oscillospiraceae bacterium
ATACGGCGGGGCTGGAGTTTGTGGACGTGACGGATACGGACGCGTACGTGGACGTGCAGTTGTGCCGGGCGAAGAACATGCCCATGCGGGCGGCTGTGGAGAAGATATGGAACGCGATAATAGTCTATTATCATAACCAGAGCGAATAAAACGAAAGCTCCCTGCCGCCCGGCAGGGAGCTTTTATGAGCGCCGCTATATGCGCTGAAGGAACAAAACGAAGAAAACCGCGCCGAAGGCCAGGCAGCCTATGGCGCCGATGATGCTGCGGGAATACTGCTTCCATTCGGAGACGACGGCCTCGTGTATGCAGAAAACGAGACCTGCGGCGCTTAGGATTGAAAGGAAAAGATAAACCATCTTGCAACTCCTTCCGCAGAACGCAAATGATTAATCTTCGGATCTGCTTTTTTCGACATCGGCAAGGATTTTCGCGATTTTCCTGCGGTTTTCTTCTATTTTGGCCTGGATTTCACGGATCTGCTTTTCTGCGGCTTCGATACGCGCAAGGCGCTCTTGCTCTGCGCTGCGCCGGGCCTCTTCTTTTCGCGAAAAATACACATACAGGGCCTCGAGAGGAGGTTCTCCGCTCCAGCTGAGTTCGGTTGCGAAAGGATCGTCGGGAAAAACAAAGAATTCTTCAGATTCATCAGACATAATGAACGCTCACTTCTGATGCATTATACATAAAAAACCATCAGCGGTCAATGCCGGGGGGCCGCGGTTCGCCTGTTCCCGGCGGGCCGGCAACAGAACTTGACTCTTTATATCCGCGATATATCGTGTTATACTTATCTCATCGGCGGAAAAACAAAGGATCAAACACAGAGAAGGTGACAAAAGAGCATGCTTAAACGAGCCGACCTGCATGAGATCGTTGCCATCAGCAGCGAGCTGACCACGGAGAAGGACAAAAATCTTCTGCTGGAAAAGCTTCTGTCGGAGGCAATGAAAATATCGGCCTGCGACGCGGGCACGCTGTACGTTTTCGAAAAAGGCAAGCTGGCCTTTCACACCATGAAGACCATTTCCCAGAAAGTTAACCGGACAAGAAAGAAAATCGACCTGCCGCCGGTCGAGCTGCGGGAGGAAAACGTCTGCGCGTACGCTGCCATCCATCGCGAGATGATAAACGTACCGGACGTTTACGACAGCGACCGCTTCGATTTCTCCGGCCCCATGCGCTACGACGAGATGACCGGCTATCATACGCGCTCCATGCTGGTGGTCCCGCTCGAGGACTCCGAGCAGAAGCTCATCGGAGTGCTCCAGCTGATAAACAAGCTGGACGGCAAGGGCGAGGTCATCCCGTTTACAGAGGACGATGAGTTCAGTCTCCAGTCCCTGGGCTCCATGACGGCCGTTTCGCTTTCGAACATGATATACTCCGAGCTTGTCAAGGATTCGTCCAAGACATTTTCGGCGTTCATTTTTGTCTTCTGCATCTGGATGGTAATATATGCCCTCTGGCAGTATCTGGGCCAGCCGGTCTCGACCGACGTGATGACGCACGGCGTGGAGCTGATGGGTTTCCTGATGTTTTTCTACGTCCTTGCCAAAACGAGTCTCAGCTGGAAAGACCTCGGCATCAAGACGGAGCATCCGTGGAAGGTAGCGCGTATCGGTTTGCTGATAGCGGTCTGCGCGATAGCCGCCATGTGCGGCATAAAGGCGATCATCCGCAGCTTTGCTCCCAATGCTTTCGGTCCCGAATACCCCTTCTTCGATATCCGCGCCTTCGGCGTGAGGCAGATCATCTATATCGCAACGGCGGGAGTTCAGGAGTTCCTTGCCCGAAGCGTTATCCAGGGCAACCTGCGGAGAATCATGGTCGGCAGGCACGTCGGAACGGCGGCCATAGTGATATCGTCCCTGTCCTTTGCGACGCTGCACATTCATCTCGGCCTCGTGTTCATGCTCGGCGCTGCTCTGCTGGCGGGGCTCGAGGGTATCCTCTACGAGAAGCAGCAGTCGATCTACGGCGTGTGGATAGTGCACTGGGCCCTGGGCGTCACGGCA
>JAGDDB010000014.1 GCA_017958265.1 Oscillospiraceae bacterium
GAGCCGCCCATCCCCGGCATAAAGGGCAAAAGCGTGATCTCCGCCGTCGAGGCTTTTTCGGACGCCTCTCTTATAAAGGGCAAATGCGTGATCCTCGGCGCGGGCACGACCGGGCTCGAGCTGGCGATATACCTCGCTTCCCTCGGCAAAGAGGTTCGCATATTGGAAAAGCGCGGCTCGGACGAGGCGGCTTCCGCCGCGGCGACCTACGCCGGGCAGCTTGCGAAATACGGTCTCGCGGTCGAGTACGGCTCCGAGGCGGTCGAGATACTCCCGGACTCGGTCAAAATCCGCGCGGAGGGCAAGGAAGAGCTGCTTCCCTGCTCCGCCGTGGTAACCGCCCTCGGCTTAAAGCCTCTTTGGGACGAAGCGGACGCTCTGCGTGACTGCGCCGCGGAATTTTATCAGGTAGGCGACTGCCTCAGACCCGGCAATCTCATGGCTGCGACCGGCGCCGCCTGGACGGCGGCGCGGAACATAGGCTGTTATTAGGCTGACCGCCGCGGCTTTAATCCCGGTTTTGACGGGCAGCTTTCCGCCCTGCCGAATAATACGAACAAAAAGGAACTCACGAAAAAATGAAAAGCATAACAAGCGTATACAAGATCGGCAACGGTCCGTCGAGCTCACACACCGTCGGTCCGTATCATGCCGCGCAGATATTCGCCGGCCGTTATCCGGACGCGGACTCTTACCGGGTCGTCCTCTACGGCTCCCTCTCCTTTACCGGAGAAGGCCACGGGACGGGCAAGGCCATTTTATCCGTGCTTCCGAACACGGAAGTGGTCTTTGACCGCAGCACCGTCGACCTGCCCCACCCCAACACCATGCTGTTCACGGCCTTCAAGGAGGGCCGCGAGCTGGGATCCGCGCGCATTTTCAGCATCGGCGGAGGCTCTATCCGCATCGAAAACGAGCCGTCGGAAGAGGATAAAGAGGTATATCCCCCGAAGAATTTCACCGAAATGCTGGATCTGTGCAGCCGGGAGCATATCGGTCTGCTTCAGATGATATATAATCTGGAGGACGCCTCGCTGCGCGGGTATCTTAAAACCGTCTGGCGCGCCATGCAGGACGCCGTGGAGCGCGGCCTGGCGGCGGAGGGCATTCTTCCGGGCGGCCTCAACGTGCCCCGCAGGGCAAAATCTCTCTATGAAAAGCGCTGCTACAACGAAAGCGCCGACGTGACCATGAACAGGCTCATCGCTGCTTACGCCTTTGCCGTAAGCGAGGAAAACGCCTCCGAGCATGTCGTCGTCACCGCGCCGACCTGCGGCAGCTGCGGCGTGATCCCTTCAATTCTGTATTATATGCAGCATGACAGAGGTTTTCCGGAAAACGAGATCCTTGACGCGCTCGCCGTAGCGGGCCTTGTGGGGAACGTGATACGCACAAATTCAAGCATTTCCGGAGCGGAATGCGGCTGCCAGGAGGAAATAGGCAGCGCCTGTTCCATGGCCGCCGCCGCGGCTGCCACGCTGTTCGGGCTGAATATGGATCAGGTGGAATATGCCGCCGAGATCGCCATGGAACACAACCTCGGACTCACCTGCGACCCCATAGGCGGCCTTGTTCAGATCCCGTGCATCGAGCGAAACGCCGTCGCGGCCATGCGCGCTCTGAGCTCGGTCAACATTTCCCGCTTTCTCTACACCACCCGTAAGATATCCTTTGACGAGGTCATAACCACGATGTACCGTACCGGCCTCGACATGAACGAAAAATACCGCGAAACCTCCCACGGCGGGCTTGCGCAGATATACCGCGAAAAATAAAAAGGATATAAAAACGGCAGCGGAGTTTTTCTCCGCTGCCGTTTAAGCTGTCGGCGCCGCCTTACAGGCGCTCGTTCTTTTCTATGTCCAGGAAATATTTGTATGTATCCACCATGAGCTCGCCGCAGGCGGCCTCGTCGCAGGCGATTATCGCCGCGTTGTGCATCTGCAGGGCACTGCAGGTCCATTTCTGGCTCACTCCGCCCTCTACGCTGGCGGCGAGGGCGCGGGCCTTGTTATGGCCGCTTATGAGGATCAGCACTTCCTTTGCGTCCGTCACGGTGCCTATGCCCACGGAAAGAGCCTTGGAGGGCACCTTTTCGGGATCGTTGTCAAAGAAGCGGGAATTGACTATCCTGGTATCGGTGGTCAGCAAGCGAACTCCCGTGCGGGAAGAAAGCGAGGTATAGGGCTCGTTGAACGCCAGATGTCCGTCGACACCTATGCCGCCCATGAACAGGTCTATGCCGCCGTACGAGGCTATTTTTTCCTCATATCTCGCGCATTCGCCCTCGGGATCGTCGGTCATTCCGTCGAGGATATTCACGTTTTCCCGGGGAATGTCGATATGATCGAAAAAGTTCGTCCACATAAAGTACCAC